>CANHPJ010000284.1 GCA_947462515.1 Bacteroidota bacterium
ACAAGCATAATATTTTTATAAATTAAAAGGATTGGTATTACGACTTAAAAACTCATTACAGTTATTTTAAAGTTAATATTGAATTTTTAGTCATTCACAATTTAACTCAACTATCAGATTAAATCAAAACTATTTCATTTCAGCTTACTTTTTGTAAGTTATTAAATTTTTTAAAATACTAAATTCAAGCTTAAAAAGGCAACTGCTTTGATAAAATACTACTTTTAAAAAGGCAATCCGTCTCCATCTTCATCGTTTATAAAAGTATGTGGGTTTCCAGAATCATTATTATTTGATTCGGAAGTTGATACACCAGCTAAATCAATCTTATATGCTTTTAAATCGGTATACCACTTTCCATTGTACTCGCGACTTTCTACATCAAAATCAACAGACAAAACATTTCCAGGCTTTAGTATATTAGGGTTAATCTTATCACCCCAAATCGAAACACAAACTTTTTTTGGGTACTGACCTTCGGTTTCAAAAATGACATCTTGTTTTTTCCACTCTCCATTTTTACTGGTGCCGGATTGAAGTGGAAGTAATTGAATGACTTTGGCTTTTAGTTGCATAATTTTAGTAATTACATTAATGACTTTTTCTTTAAATTAACTTATCAATTTCCAGGTTAAGCATTTTTTATCTTTATTAAAAGATTTTATCGCTACACCTTCAATTTGCATTCCATCGGTCAATTGCATTTTTAAAACTAATGAAGGATGAATAAAAACATCATCAACAAAACCAAATGTTTTACCCGATTGAATTTTAACTGAACCGTTAATTTCTTTAAAAAATTCTTTCTTAAAAACATCATCCTTTAACTTAACAGCAGTAAAAACCTGATAAAGTCCCTCCATCTTTCCTTCCTGAAATCTAACTTTTAATGTTTCTCCTATTTTAACATCTTTGAAAAATTTTTCAAATTTAAAAAACCCGAATTTTGACTCGGAGGCAATAAAATTTAGTATTTTTCTATCTGAATTAACAAACTCTACAATTACTGTCTCTTCAGGTTTATCAAAATACAATAAGGAATCTGCTAAAGATGAATATTTCTTGTAAAAATCAATATTTGATTTATTGGAAACAGCGGTAGAATACCAATGTTCCTTTTGCCAATCCAATACCTCTTTAGGAATATTCCATGATTTATTAATTCTTGCAATTATTAATTGTTCTATTTCTGTTTTTGCCTCGTTAAAAAGTTTTTTGGCAATTAACATAGATGCTATTTTTTGCCTCAAACTAACTAACATTTCTTCAGGACTTTTACAAAGCAAAGCCTTGCAATAGCAGGGAAAAACTTTTTCAGAATCATTGGTAAATGCTTCAGCGAAAACTTCCCATACCCAAAAATCATTACGCTTTTTTCTTGCAAAAGGCAATAATGATTCGAGCATATTTTCAATATTACCCAATGCTAACAATAATTTTGCTTTGAAATAGAGCGGATATTGAAACTGAGGATAAGCTTCTACTATTTCAGATAATTTAGGTAAGAATGCTTCTGCTTTCTCTTTATTAAATGATACTTCTCCCTGTGTTATGTTTTTCGGCAATAGATGTTTTGCATATGCTATATAGGCTTGTTCTGCAATTGCCATAACTTCTTTGCCATTTGGCATTTTTTCCTTTTGGAAATCCTCAGGCACCAAATTTTGCAAATTCCACCAATCAGCAAATTGAATATAATGCCCTGTCTCCTTTAATGATTTATGAAAGGCTTTAAATAAGAAACTATATCCTTCTGATGGTTTTGGAAAATGGAACGTTTGAATAGTTTCAAATAAACGAAATCCTTTCTGATGGTCTTGAGGATTACTCTTTAATATACCGAAAGCCATTTTACCAAATAGCCAACTCAATTGTTCGAACAGTATTTTATCTTCGACAGGTAGTTCTAGCTTTTTAATTTCAATAATCCAGGAAATAAACGTATCAAATTTTTCAGGCGAACAATTTTGTTTCAAATATTCAAAATACACCCAAGCAATGTTGCGTTTAGGCCAAATATTATTAGGCTCTGCCTCTAACTCAGCTTTTGCAAGGTTCAAGGCTTCCTCCAACTTTCCTGCCTGACGGAGTTCTTTTATTTCTTTAGCTGGCATATTCTTCTTGTTTAAATTTTTGCAATGCTGTTTTGATATCTGATAACAATTTAGGGCTATTGGTTTGTTTTTCTATCGGAACAACTCTACCAAAAAAACCTGTTTCCTTATATTCAAAATCAATAACGGCAACTTCCTGATTCCTCTTAAAAGTATAACGTTCTCTATACTTATGATGATTCAAATCAATAACTATTATTGAAGTTCCTTCAAAAAGCATACTAATATCATCGAATAAGTTTCTGGTAAAAGGAAATTGTTCCTCCAAGTCATTTTCAAATTCAATTTTGCTTATTATGGTTTGTGCTGTATTTCGATTTATAATAATATTTGAGAGGTTATTCAATGTTAATTCTATGGTTCCATAAATTTCTTCGCTATTGGTGTGTGATGGCAATTTTAGATATTTCCCGTTAAACACAAAATCTTTATTAATCCAGGTTTTTAGCGCGGCCGTCTGATTTTCTCTCTTAAAAAAATAAAATAATTCTAGATTCTTTTTCTCCCATCCAACAATTTCAATATACTGTTTTCTTACTGCGTGGCGCACTTTGATGAAATGATCCTGCAACGAAATAGGTTGCTCCAATAGGTTAAAATCTTTTAGCTGCTGCAGCAATTCCTCATCCATAGTTATTTCTTCTGTTTGGACTTGATTACCTGTTAATTCATTTAAAGCCTTCTGTACAATAACATCGACAAATGCCATAGATGAATAGGAATTAAAAAACGGCGGGTTTAATGCATATAATGTTTTTGATGCTCGGGTAATAGCAGTATATGCCCAGCGATAAAAATCCTGATTTGTTTTACCGGCTCTCCTCTGTTTATCTGTAAGGCAGTTGAAACCCTCCATATTATCATTGTCCCAAATGGTAAATACATTATCCCATTCGCCACCTTGTGCCTTGTGGCAAGTTACAGCATAGCCATACTTCATTAAAAGGCAATTGAAATATTCATCGTGCATAATGGCTTCTGTAAATTCTTTTGTTTTAGGAAATAATCCCTTATGCCTGGCTGTAAAGTCAACGTACAAAGCTTGAAACTCTTCAGGTTTTAAAAAGTTATCTCCGTATAAAAAGTTTTCAAGCATTTTACCCTTAACAATCTTATTCGTAGTTTCGGCATCTGGAAAAACTAATTCCACATCACGCCAAAATAGTGTTACTGGACTTTTGCCTCTTAATGCAATAGTTCTTTGTGTAACTATATCGCT
>CANHPJ010000285.1 GCA_947462515.1 Bacteroidota bacterium
CATGTTTGCTGGGCTTTGGAATCATTTAATGCCAATTTTAAATTTTTCTATCCGAAAAAATGGTTTAGTAAATTCGCCAGGTTTTATTTGTTAATAAACATTGTTATAAATATAATTTCGAGCCTTTAATTTTAGAAATATGCTTTAGTATTTTTACCGTTAAGCAATATTTATTGAAATGAATAAAATATACTTCGTCTACTGTTTATTTATCCTTGCTTTATCGAGCTGTGGTGTCTCTGATGATAAGGAGCCCAATGGAAAAAATGTATTTCGTTATAACGAATCTGCCGGTATAACTTCTTTAGATCCCGCCTTTGCCAGTAATTTTGAAAACGTTTCAGCTGTAAATCAGTTGTTTAATGGTTTGGTTCAAATGAATTCCCGATTGGAGGTTACTCCATGTATTGCTAAATCGTGGGAAATTTCCAAGGATGGTCTTTTGTATACCTTTCACTTAAGGAATGATGTTTATTTTCACGATAGTCCCATTTTTGAAAAGGGTATAGGAAGGCGAGTTTTGGCTTCCGATTTCGTACACAGTTTTTATAGAATTATTAATCCTAGAATATCTTCTCCCGGGGCATGGATTTTCAATGATGTGGATTTTTCGGAGAAGTCCGACTACAGTGGTTTTATCGCTTTAGATGATACCACGCTTCAAATTCATTTGAAAAATCCTTTTCCTCCTTTTTTAGGCATACTAACCATGCAATATTGTTCGGTAATTCCTTTTGAAGTTATTGAAGTTTATGAAGACGACTTCAGGAGTAATCCTGTTGGCACCGGCCCTTTTAAGTTCAAAACCTGGAAAGAAGGGGTAAAGCTTATCATGGTTAAAAACGATAAATATTTTGAAAAAGATAAGGATCAGAAACTCCCATACCTCGATGCCGTTTCCATTTCTTTCATTAAGGAGCGACAATCGGAATTTATGGAGTTTGTATCCGGTAAATTCGATTTACTCTCCGGTTTGGATGGAGCCTATAAAGATGTGCTTTTAACCCATGACGGAAAACTTAATAAGCAATATAAGGAGCAGTTTGACATGCAGAGCATTCCCTTTTTAAAAACAGATTATATCGGCATACTTGTTGATGAAAAATTGAAAAGGGTAAAAGACAGTCCTTTAAAGATTAAAAAAATACGTCAAGCCATTAATTACGGTTTCGACAGGAATGAAATGATTAAATACCTGAGGAATAATATTGGTACTCCGGCTATTTCGGGTGTTATCCCAATGGGAATGCCTTCCTTTGATGCCAAAAAAGTCGTAGGCTATACTTATAAACCTGACTCTGCCAGAAAGCTGCTGGAAGAAGCCGGTTATCCTAATGGAAAGGGCTTACCTGAAATTACATTAAGCACTACTGTTGTTTATCAGGATATGAGTGAATTTATACAAAGTCAGCTTGCCGAGGTAGGTATTAAAATAAAAATAGAAGTACTTCCAACAGCCATACACATGGAGCAATCAGCAAGAGCCAGATTGAATATGTTCAGAAAGTCGTGGGTGGCAGATTATCCTGATGCAGAAAATTATTTGGCACTATTTTACAGTAAGAATTTCTGCCCTATAGGGCCAAACTATACACATTTCAAAAATCAGCGTTTCGATCAGCTTTATGAGCGTGCTAAATGGATTACCAATGATGATGAGCGTTTTGAAATTTACCATCAAATGGAGAAAATAATTTTAGAGGAGGCTCCTATAATTCCACTATATTATGACCAGGCAGTTCGTTTTAGTGCTAAAAATGTTACCGGTTTAGAAATTAATCCTATGAACCTTCTCACCCTTAAAAGGGTTAAAAAATCATAATTATTTTAAGTGCTTCCCATGCCGGCTTTAAAAAAATTATTGATTATTGGTTTTGTATGGCCCGAGCCGAATTCGACAGCTGCCGGCACCCGAATGATTCAACTCCTTGATCTGTTTCAAACTGAAGGATATAAAATAACCTTTGCCAGCACAGCATCTTTTGGTGAATATTCTTTTGATCTTCAAAATATAGGAATTCAAACGCAAAGTATTAAGCTTAACTGTTCCAGTTTTGATTCCTTTATAAAAGAATTAAATCCGTCTATTGTACTTTTTGACCGTTTTATGGTTGAAGAACAATTTGGTTGGCGAGTGGCTGAAAATTGCCCGGATGCACTAAGGATTATCGATACGGAAGATTTACATTTTTTAAGACTCGCCCGCCAGGAAGCCATTAAAAAGGGAAAAAATATTGATTTTAAAGCCATTGACAATGATATTTCCAAACGAGAAATTGCCAGTATTTACCGTAGTGATTTATCCTTGATAATCTCCGATTTTGAAATTGAACTACTCAAAAATCAATTTCAAATGAGCCCAAGTATTATCCATTATATTCCTTTTCTATTAGATCCTATAAGCAAAGCCAAAGCAAACGAATGGCTTGATTTTGAACAAAGAAGGGATTTTGTGAGTATTGGTAATTTTTTACATGAGCCAAACTGGGATTCTATACTATACCTCAAGCAGGAGATCTGGCCTTTGATTCGAAAGCAATTGCCAAGTGCCAATTTACATGTTTACGGTGCTTATGCTTCTCAAAAAGTGAATCAGCTGAATGATGCTAAACAAGGTTTTTTGATTAAAGGAAGAGCGGATGATGCCAAAGCAGTTATTCAACAAGCTCGAGTTTTATTGGCTCCATTGAGATTTGGTGCCGGTTTAAAGGGAAAATTACTGGAATCAATGCAATATGGAACCCCAAGCGTGACTACTTCAATAGGCGCTGAAGGAATGCATGGTGTTATGCCCTGGAATGGAGATATTGCCAATAATCCGGCTGATTTTGCAGATGCTGCTGTGCTATTGCATAACGATAAATCACATTGGCAAAAGTCTCAGAAAAACGGCGTTGATATTATCAATAATTTCTTTCAGAAAGTCATCCCTGGACAAAATCTATTAAATCGAATTGCAGATATTCAGAATAATATAAATGAACACCGCAGCGATAATTTTATTGGATCTATGCTTCTGCATCATACCCTTTCAAGCACCAAATACATGTCTAAATGGATAGAGTCAAAAAATAAGTTGAGTCAGTAATTTAACATCTCTTTAATTTTCAGGCTGTGTTTAATAAATTGTTAATCCTTTCTCTATATTTTTAATCTCGCTTTAATTTTGTACATTTGCACTTTAATAATTGTTAAGAATAACAAGGCCGATTGATTGCAAATTCAAAAATGAAAAAGTCAAATTATTTAATTTCTTTTCTTCTACTTATAAGTTTTCTGTCTGGCCTTATAGACTTTTCGCCTCGAAATAATACTGCCGATTACAATAC
>CANHPJ010000286.1 GCA_947462515.1 Bacteroidota bacterium
AAACGCTCCGTTCTTAGCTGATCTTTGGAGATTTGACCTGTACGGTACTTTTCCCAGTAAATAAAGTTTACTTCCAGAAATTTTTTGTAAAACGCTTCAAAATTATTTTTCAGTTTATCGGGGAACTTATATTTCAAAAACAAGTCCCACAAAGTATGTTTTGAGTTGGTATCAAAGTCCCATAAAGTATGATCCAAATCAAAAAAAATATGCTTGTAAATTTTACTCAAAATGGTTGAGTTTAAAAGGATTCTTTAAAAAGATATGAGATAGAGGTCAGAAGGACACACCAGAAAAATAAGGAAAGCAATAAGTAAGACAGTGTTTTAGGATTTTTTCTAAAATATTTAGCTGCCAGTATTGACCCCACGGGAATTGAAATTATTGCGGGAGTGATAAAAGAAAGCCCCATTAATCCATACTTTGATTTTATGCGAACAATTAATTTATTAGTTCTGGTGAAAATTTTCTTTTTTTTGGCTTCTGACGATAGTGTTGTTTTATTCTTTGATTTGAATTTATTGATTATCCAATATCCAAAATAATAAAAAAATAAAATGCCGATACTTCCGCCACAAAAGGTGATTACAATGGTTTTCAGATAACCAAATCCAGAACCAATAGCCAGGGAAGGAGCGAATAAGAACTTGACACTACTCAAAAAAACAATTCCAAAAATTTCCCAAAAAGCACCCATTTAATAGAGTTAAGTTATATTTTTTCACCATATGCCAAATCTCCGGCATCACCTAAGCCCGGCACGATATATGACTGGGCAGTCAACTCGTCATCTATAACACCAATCCATAGGGAAGAGTTTTCGGGAAGATGTTTTTTTGCATACTCAAGACCTTCTGCGCTGGCAATGACAGAGACAAAATGAGTATGTTTTGGAGTTCCCTTTCTCAACAAAGCCTGGTAGGTAAGTACCATGGAAGATCCTGTTGCAAGCATTGGATCGGATAGGATCAAATTTCTACCATTTAAATCAGGACTGGCAACATATTCCACATGAATGTCGAAAGATCCATCTTTATGATGTTTTCTGTAAGCTGAAATAAAGGCACTGTCCCCCTGATCAAAATAATTCAATAAACCATGGTGAAATGGCAATCCGGCGCGCATAATAGAACCTATAACCGGCTGCTGAACAGGTAAGGAAGCAGTAGCCACGCCCAAAGGAGTTGTAACTTCAACCTGCTCGTATTCAAACGTTTTACTAATTTCATAAGCGAAGATTTCACCTATTCTTTCTAGGTTACGTCTAAATCTCATCCTATCGTTTTGAATATTTACATTCCTTAATTCAGCAATAAACTGATTAAAAACAGAGTTTCCCTTACCAATTTCATGTACCATTATTATGCGTTTTAAAAGGTTAGCAGTTTTTACAAAAATACAAAAATACGTATCTCATGTTAGAAATATAAATAATAAGTTTTTTTTCACAATTACAGACAAAATACCCTCAGAAAGCATCAAACAAAAAGCGAAATATAAATTTTTAAATCACACTTACCCTTAAAGACTTTGCAAATAGATTTAATTATAAAAAGTCAAAAAGCATTGAGCCATTCCACAGCTGCATCCATTTTTTCCTGTCGTGAATAAATCAATAAAGTATCCGTAGGCTCCAAAGTAAAATCAGAAACATTCTCTTTTAAAATATTTTTTCCCCTAATAAGTCCAATTAATTGAGCCGACTCCACCGATTCTTCCAATTTAAATTCAATTTCAGAAAATTTATTACCCACCAAATTGGCATTTCCTAAAACATAATAGCCGTAATTTAAAAAATAAACAGAAGCCAATTCTGCTAATTTTAGGTGTGTTTCTGATCCTTCGGTATGTTTACTGAAAAACTTATAATGTCGTTTTCGTAGTTGATCCGATTTCAATTTAATAATTGACTCTGCTATTCCGTAATGTTTCAGCACATAGGAAGAAATTTCCAGGGAGGCTTCAAAATCCTGAGAGATAACGGTATTGGCTCCTACTTTATATAGGGCTTCAATTTGGGTTATAAACTCCGACCGCACAATAATTTCAATTTCAGGGTTGAGACTTCTGCTTATTTTAACGGCAGTAGATGTGGCAACGGCATCTGAAATGGCAATAATGATCATCTCTGCTTGCTCAATGCCAATTCGTTTTAAATTATCTTGCTGAGTAATATCCCCATAGACAATATTTTCGCCTGCGCGCTTATATTTTTTAACAGTATTAGGATTGATTTCAATTATCTTGTAAGGGATGTTAAGTGTTTTAAAAATTTTAGACAGATTAATTCCGTTGATTCCAAAACCTGCAATGATAACATGTTTCTGCATTGCCTCCTTACGCTCCATTATATTCTTTTTCAAGGAATTTTCCTTACTGATTCGATAACCTAACTGCATCAAAAACGGAGTGATGAGCATGGAAATTACAGAAACAGATAAGAAAAGCTGATAAAAGTCCTCACTAATAATGTGTATTGGCAGGGCTATATTCAAAAGCATGAAGGAAAATTCACCAATCTGAGCCAAACCCAAACCTATCAAGAGTGCATTATTAAGTGGAATTCTAAAAGCAAAAAGGCTAAAAAATATCACCAATAATTTAATGATTAAGATGACAGAAAGAAAAACAGTAATTTTCAGTGGATTTGCCAAAACATAATCAATGTTTAAAAGCATTCCGACAGTAATAAAAAATATAGACAGAAAAATTGTCCTCAATGGTTTTACATCGGCCTCTATCTGATGTAAAAAGTCCGATTCGGCCAAAACCATACCGGCTATAAAAGCTCCCAGTGCTGCTGAAAACCCCAAATGATTGGTTAAGAGAGCCAGGCCAAAACACAAGCCCAAAACCAGCACCATAAACAACTCATTGACTTTTGAGCTAACTACAAAATCGAAAATTTTTGGAAGAATATATTTAGAAACAGCAAGAATAATAACAATTAATGCAAAAGATTTTATTAATTGAAGGGAGATTGCCAGGCCGTCTATATTGCCCAATGAGGCCAGGATTGGTGTTAGAATGATCAAGGGAACAACGCATAGATCTTGAAAAAGGAGTACCCCTATCATTATTTTGCCACTTGGACTATGCAGGGAGCCTCTATCTTGAATAATTTTGAGAACGATGGCAGTGCTACTTAGCGGAATTAAAAATCCGGCAAAGATTTTTTCAGCCGTGGTGAAGGAAGTAAAAAATGCAAGTATAATTGAGAGAATCAAAGTGAAAAAAACCTGTATACCTCCAAAAAGCAGCACCTCTCTTTTCATTTCTTTGAACTTACCCAATGAAAATTCCAAGCCTATGGTAAACATAAGCAACA
>CANHPJ010000287.1 GCA_947462515.1 Bacteroidota bacterium
GATGTAAAGGCTGTAGAGTATTTTATAAAAGAAAAATTCGATCTACTTGGTTTAATTGAACAAAAAGAATTCATTCATTTTGGACTTACCTCTCAAGACATAAATAACACTAGTATCCCGCTATCCTTAAAAGAATCATTAAATGAAGTTATAACACCTATTTTCAATGAGTTATTGAGTAATCTAAAGAAGAAAGCTTCCGAGTGGAGAAACGTTTCTATGCTTGCCCGTACCCACGGTCAACCGGCCTCTCCTACCCGTTTAGGAAAAGAAATAATGGTATTTGTAGAACGCCTAGAGGTGCAGATTGGGCAATTGTATCAAGTTCCCTTTTCAGCAAAATTTGGAGGAGCAACAGGTAATCTAAATGCACATCATGTTGCCTATCCTGAAATTGACTGGCTCAAGTTTTCAAACAAATTTGTAAACGAAAACCTTGGACTGAATAGATCTCAATATACTACTCAAATAGAACATTATGATAATTTAGCGGCATTTTGTGATGCAGTGAAACGCATCAACAACATCCTAATTGACCTAGATAGAGATATATGGATGTATATTTCAACAGACTATTTCAAGCAAAAAATTAAAGAGGGTGAAATTGGATCATCAGCCATGCCCCACAAGGTAAACCCTATAGATTTTGAAAATTCGGAAGGTAATTTAGGTATTGCTAATGCAATGTTTGAACATTTTTCTGCAAAACTTCCAATTTCAAGATTACAAAGAGATTTAACAGACTCCACTGTTTTAAGAAACCTAGGTGTTCCGATTGCTCATACTTTACTTGCTGTTAAGTCATTACTAAAAGGCCTCGATAAACTTATATTAAACGAAGAGGCGTTTAAACGTGATTTGGAAAACAACTGGGCAGTGGTTGCCGAGGCAATACAAACTGTTTTAAGAAGAGAAGGTTATCCAAAACCATATGAAGCACTAAAAGAACTTACCAGAACGAACTCTAAAATCGATTCGAGTTCCATAGCTGCTTTTATTGAAACACTAAATATAAATTCACAAGTAAAGGAGGAATTAAAAGCAATTACACCGGAAAATTATACCGGACTTTGGTTTTAACTTATTTTAAAGATGTGTATCGTTTCTGATAAAATTAAATTATGCAGTTGTAAGACGGATAATACTGAAAAGTTAAATCATTATTGGATTTTGCATCGATATGATAAAACTATAAATACAATTACATTAGGAACGCCCATTTTGCCATCGGAATTTTCTGAGAAGCATTTTAACTTGAATAAGGAGAGACTTTTAAAGCGCTTAAATGAAGCAGATGCCTTTGATATTCCAATAAAATTTAAGGCAAAAGATAAATTAATTTTGATTTTCAATAATTTATCAGCCGATGATTTGAATAGAGTAATATATTGTTTTCGATTTAAAAATCGAAAATGGATAGTTGAATCATTCGATGCGTTTGAACTGATGGACCATTACCAAGAATTGGTATTTGGGAAATTTAAAGATACCTATTCCAAAATATTTTAATTCGGTTAAAGTATTTTCTACTAACATATAAAAATAATATCATTTGGTGCAAGCCTCGTTGAATAGCATTAAATTTTTAGGGTTATTTTTATTTATTCTAGGCTTAATTAGCTGCAATAAATATGAAGTAGAAAAAGAAGGTGTTTATTATATAAACTGGAATGAGGCCAGGGGTTCTCAAAAAACATTATTATCGGAGGCAGATCCTGAAACTTTTGAAATTTTGAGTCAGGAAGAATACGGTAAAGACATAAATTGGGTTTATTTTCAAGGTGCCATAATACCGGGTGCTGATGCCAAGAGTTTTGAATTTATTGAAGATTTATATGCTAAAGATAAAAATAGAGCATATTACGGGGGAGATTCTATCGAAGGTTCAAGCAGTAAAGGATTTAGGGTGATAGATAGTTATTATTCTGCTGATTTTAAAGATGTTTATTATACCAACAAGCCATTGCATGTATGCGGGACGCAAACATTCAAAATCTTCGAAAATCAAAACAAAGAGAATTTATATCAGCGCTGGTCAACCGATGGGTGTTTTTATTATTTCGAACATTATAAAGTTCCTTCAACAGATTATAAAGATGTTTATATTTTTAAAGAAAGTGCCGGATTTGCAAAAGATAAAGAATGGGTTTATTTAGAAGGCAGAAAATTAAATTATAATGAACAAGGGGTTTTAATTATAGATACCATTGATTCAAAATCCTTTATGGTAACTAATTATATAGAATGCAAAGATAAATTTGGTTGTATTAATCCCTATTTAGGTCGAAAAGCGTGCAATGAATAATCTAAACAAATATGGCAAGAGTTAGTACTTATTTAAATTTTCAAGGTAATACTGAGCAAGCATTTAACTTTTACAAATCGATTTTTGAAGGTGAATTTTTAGCTCCTGGATTATCAAGATATAAAAACATGACTTTACCTGATGGCCTCGCTCCTCTTCCAGAAAAGGAGCAGAATTTGGTGATGCACGTTGAATTGGAAATTATAGGTGGACATATATTAATGGCATCAGACTCACTAGATTCTATGGGTTATAAAATAAATTTTGGGAATAATAGCCATATTAATTTAGAATTGGATAGTAAAGATCAAATGCTAAAGCTATTTAAGGCATTATCACAAAAAGGTCAAATAACCCAGGAACCTGCCGATATGTTTTGGGGAACATATTACGGAAGCTGTATAGACCAATTTGGTGTAAACTGGATGTTTAACTTTATTGAAAAATGATTAAAATGGAAAAAATAGTTATTGAAGTTGAAGTCAATATAAATGCGCCTTTACCTTCAGTATGGCAAAAGTGGACAAATTGCCAGGATATTGAAAAATGGAATGCTGCATCAGATGATTGGCATACCACCAAGGCGGAAAACGACTTAAAAATTGGCGGAAAGTTTTCATCGAGGATGGAAGCTAAAGATGGCAGTATGGGGTTTGATTTTTGGGGTATATATACTGCTATAAAGGAAAACGAAAAAATTGAATATACTTTAGGTGATGACAGAAAAGTAAAAATTCAATTTTATGAAAAGGACGGAATAACTCACATAATAGAAAGATTTGAGGCAGAAACAGAAAACACAATTGAATTGCAAAAGTTTGGATGGCAAGCCATTTTGAACAGCTTTAAAAATTATGTCGAAAAATAAAGCCATAATACTTTCATAAATCTAACTGGTTAAAAAATTTCAAGTCAATTTACATGCTTAATAACATACTTCACGAAAGTAATTATTTACGTTACAAAGTCATTTTTGAAGAACATCCCTATAAAGATTTTTCTTCCTCTGCCA
>CANHPJ010000288.1 GCA_947462515.1 Bacteroidota bacterium
AGCTGACTAATACCTAGTTTTTTGTCGCGTAATTTTTTTAACTCCTGTTTTACCAATGAAATAGTTTTGTCTAAATATTTATTGTCTGTTCCCAGATAAAGAGAAAAAACACCGGTATCGGAGTAGGCAGAATAATTTGATTCCAGGTTGTAGGTGAAGCCATATTTTTCTCTTATCGCTAAGTTCAACCTTGAATTCATTGCCGGACCACCAAGAATATTATTCAAAAGTATCAATCCGGTTTTGTTTTGGTGCATTCTTGAATAGGCTATGTTTCCTATTATGGCATGAGATTGATAGTGTGATTTTTTTATCGTTTTATTACTTGGCAGATATTCTTTAAAAGGTAATCTCTGAATTTCAGTTTTATCATTTTGATATCCTCCAAGGTGTTTTTCAGCAATGGCTATTACCTTTTTCATGCTTAAATTGCCAACGGAACTAAAAACCATGTTGGAAACTAGGTAATGCTTGTTTATAAAATCAATCAGATTATTGCGGTTAAGTTTTTTTAGACTCGATACAGTTCCCAAAATGTCTCTTCCAATGGGGTGATTTCCAAATATTTGTGATTCAAAATCATCAAATATTTGTTCTGAAGGGCTATCCTTGTAGCTATTTATTTCATCAATAATAACCTCTTTTTCTTTTAAGATTTCTTTTTCAGGAAAGGTGGAATTGAAAGTAATATCTGAAATTAGTTCAACAGCTCGCTCATAATGCTCATGTAAAAATGAAGCGTGAATACAAGTTATTTCTTTGGTGGTATAAGCGTTTAATTCACCACCAACAGCATCAAGCCGATTTAGTATGTGGAAGGATTTTCTCTTATTTGTTCCTTTAAACATGGAATGTTCAATGAAATGAGCTACTCCATGTTCCTTTATCTCCTCATCCCTTGATCCTGCATTTACTATAATGGCGCAATGAGAAACCTCACACGTTTTGATTTGTTTGTGAATAATTCTAATTCCATTAGAAAGGGTATGTATTTCAAACTCCATCAGTGTTTTTTTACAAAAATAACAAATACAAATGGTAAAAAGATTCCATTTTATTATTTATTATTCTCAAATATTTAACCATTTTTTTTTGATCTTTTTTATTAATTGAGTACAAGATTTATTCCTTTTAAAGATTTTTTAATACTCCGTAAGGGGTATTAGTTTTGTTGATACTTTTAAATTTCCTTTTTGTGATTGTAAGAGTTTTAAAATAACTTTATCAGTTATAAATTAAAAATATAAATGATGAATTTTTTTAGGTCATTCTTCTTCTTACTTATCATCGCCATTGCATCTTGTAAAACGGATGTTGATATTAATGCACCCCATAAAGATGTTAGCATTGTTTATGGAATTTTAGACCCAAATGATACCATACATTATATCAAAATAAATAAATCATTCGCCGGTCAGGCCGATGTAAAGGATATGGCCAAAGTTAGAGACTCCTCTGAGTACAATTCCAAAGATTTAGTTGTTGAGATTATGGAGATAGGTGGATTGAACAGGAAGTTTACCCTGAAGGATACTTTACTTAAAAACAAAGAATTTGGCTATTTTTATGGTCCTGAGTCCATTTTATACTACTTTAAGACTAGCCAGCCTTTGAATAATTCAGATGGTGTTTCCTATTCTCTGAAAATAAGGAATAATTCCTTGAACAAAGAAATCAGCGCCACAACCAAATTGGTTAAGCCTTTCATTATTGAATCACCCGGGCCAACCGCAGAAAAAAAAATAAGCTTTGCTGATGATAAAGGATTATTGAATTTCCCTACCAAAGTCAAGTGGAGGTCTGCCACCTATGCAAGGCGATACGATATTAAAATGGTGTTTAATTATTTTGAAATCAACTCAAATGGAGACACAATCATTCCAAAACCAATAGAGTGGATCAGCAAGGGAATAAAATCCGGTTCAGCTAATGGCAACGAAAGTATGGAAGCTGAATTTACCGGTTTGGAGTTTTACAGCAAAATTATGAATGAAATTCCTGACGATGCAGATGTGAAACGTCTGGCATATTCTTTGGATTTTTATATCTATGCAGCAGGGGAGGATTTCAGCACGTATATAGAAGTAACAGAGCCTTCTAAAGGTTTGGTTCAGGATAAGCCAGAATATTCCAACTTGAAAAATGCCTTTGGGATTTTTTCATCCCGATCAAATCAGAAGGTTTTAAATAAAGGCTTATCTGCAGGTACGGCAAGATTTCTGAAGGTTTCCGAATATACCAGGTCAAAGAATTTTATTAAATACTACAACTTCGCCGGCACTACCCAGTATTTTGAAATTCTATCAAATTAAGACTTTTTGTCATAATACTGACAGTTTAATATGGCTTAAAAACTCCGGTTTCAATTTAATTCGTGACATTTTTGCTTAAAAAAATAATTTTTAGCTAATGGCACAAACATTGAAATACCCCAAGAAAATCTGAATAAGTAAATTTTTAAAACTTTAATAAAATGAGTAAAATTATCGGCATCGACTTAGGAACAACTAACTCATGTGTATCAGTAATGGAAGGTAATGAACCAGTTGTAATTCCAAACAGCGAAGGACGTAGAACAACACCTTCCATCGTGGCTTTCATAAGCGGTGGAGAAAGAAAAATTGGTGATCCTGCTAAACGTCAGGCAATTACTAATCCTACAAAAACTATTTTTTCTGTAAAAAGATTAATGGGTAAAACTTACGAGTCGGTAGTTGGTGAATTGTCAAGATTGACTTATGACGTTGTAAAAGGAGAAAACAATACACCTCGTGTTAAGATAGACGATAAAATGTATACTCCTCAAGAAATCTCTGCAATGATTCTTCAAAAAATGAAAAAAACTGCAGAAGATTATTTAGGACATGAAGTAAATGAAGCTGTAATTACAGTTCCTGCTTATTTTAATGATGCAGAAAGACAAGCTACCAAGGAGGCCGGAGAAATTGCTGGTTTAAAAGTAAAAAGAATTATCAATGAGCCAACTGCAGCAGCTCTTGCTTATGGTTTGGACAAAAAAAACAAAGAAATTAAAATCGTAGTTTTTGATTGTGGTGGTGGTACTCATGACGTTTCGGTTCTTGAATTAGGTGATGGTGTTTTCGAAGTTAAATCTACTGATGGTGATACTCATCTAGGTGGTGATGATTTTGATCAAGTAATCATTGATTGGTTAGCTCAAGAGTTTTTAAATGACGAAAACATTGACTTGAGAAAAGATCCAATGGCTTTACAAAGATTAAAAGAAGCTGCTGAAAAAGCTAAAATCGAATTGTCAAGCTCTACAACTACTGAGATCAACTTGCCATACAT
>CANHPJ010000289.1 GCA_947462515.1 Bacteroidota bacterium
CTCTCTTATGATGCATTTTATCATATTGCATATATCCAAACAGAGGAATCAAAACACCTTGTTTTCTCCTCGGGTACATCAGATAAAACTAATAAAGTAGTGAGGCCTAATGTCAATCTATCAGATCGAATTAGTCAGCTCAAGAATCCCGATTTAAATCAAATAAATTATATTCTGTTGACTTATAATTGGCCCGAATTTAATTATCAAGAACAAAAGCCTGAATTTAATAATGTTAGCAATCCTGTTTTACTTGAAATTTTGCAACCAACCCGTGGCTATCTTTTTTTTAATACGCAATTGAGCTTCATCTATAGCTATTTTACCGGTGCAGATGAAGAATTGGCTAAGCAATGGGTGAGAAATTGGAATAAAAAGAAGCCCATGGTTATTGAAGAAGCTAAACAACTTTTCATTGATGGGGTGAGTTTGTATGATTATATAGTGTCCATCCCGACACCTTTTGTTTTCAATTCATATATGAACGAAGCGAAAAGCGTTTTAAAATACTGCTTTTAAAACAATGATAATAATTCAGTTAAATGCTTGTTAGGATACTCCTTTAAGAATTAATCTCAAGTTGGGAAATCTGAAATTTTGAAAAGTTATAAAACCAGTTTTATATGGGGAGTTTTAAAATTAAATCAATTACTTGCTAAACTGCAGAAAAGCTTGCTTGGTATAATGTAACCATATTCAATAAGTCTGAAATTGTTAAATCAAATGAATAGCTTTTATAAACGTTCTTTAAAAAATTAAAAATGACAGAGCAAGACTTAATTGATAAAATTCTTAAGCTAGATTTACCAAAAGAGATAATTAATGAATCTTCAACTCGCTATTATGACACGCTGGTTAAAGAAATTATTTCCAAAAAGAATAGAAAAGAGTTTTTTATAGCTGAAAATGATACAATTTATTTCTTAAAGATTCAATTTTTTAACTGGTATGCAAGAGGACCATCTGATGTAGAACATAGTGTAATTAATGAAGTGAGATATTATATTATGGATGATGAATGGACATTACTCAGTGAGGCTGAGTATAATGGGTTAGGTTCAGCAAAAGGTCTTGTATGGAAAAAAGTTCAAATAAACATTGCCTAAGATCTGAATTGAAATATGGTGACTGAATTTGTAACCATCCACAATAAAACTTGATTACCAACAATTAAAAATAAAACATAAATGAAAGCAGAAGCAATGTCATTGACATTTTTAGGTAATGAAGGAATGGTTAGAATTCCATTTTTTCAGCGAGGCTATGTATGGAACATTGAGAACTGGGACGACATATTAACTGACCTTCTTGATTTTAATAAAAGTCACTTTTTAGGTTCTCTGATATTAAAACAATTAGAAAAGCAAACAGGTAAATCCAAAGAAGTTTTGATAATTGACGGCCAACAAAGACTCACAACTTTAAGTGTTTTACTCAGGGCGCTGTATAATAGTTTTGATGCCGATACCCAAAATAATAGTGAAGCCTCAATCAAGAACTATCTCTTTTTCAAGAAAAACCAAACGGATAAAGAATTTTTTGTAAAAATTGAGCACTCAAAAATTGATAAAAAGTATTTTCAAAAAGTAATAAAAAACGAAGTTACACAGGATGAATACGATGCAATTGTGGTCGAAAATCCTGTTACAAAAACTTCTTCAAAACATAGTAAGGTGCTGCAATGTTTTAAATATTTCACTGAAAAATTAATGACTATTGATGTCAATAAAAGGTTGGAGTTATTTAACCGATTGCTGGATCAAGAGAATAAAATTTTGGTCATTATTGACTTATCGGAAAAAGAAGACGAGCAGGCCATATTTGATACCATTAACAGTTCAGGTGTTCGATTAAGCAGTGCTGATATCATTAAAAATGCACTGTTCCAGAAGGCCTTGGACTTATTTGATAATACAGAAGAGGTAGAAACCTTGTACACAGAAAATTGGCAAAATATTTTTTTACTGGACGAAGAAGCTATTAATTTTTGGGATACGACAAGAACAACCGGCAGATTAATGAGGGATAATATTGAAATTCTTTTGCACTCAGTCGCAGTTATAAAAGGTGTTTTCGACCCCGACAAGCATACTCTTTCTGATTTATCAAACCTCTACAAATCATACCTTTCAAAAGTTAATAAGACTGATTTAGAAGCTTTTATTCAAGAATTTTCAAAATATGCCAAGCTATTTAGAGAAAAAATACAGGTATTTAACGCAAGCACATTGTTTACCTATAATGACAATTACTCCAGATTGTCTCATATTTTAAGTGTATGTGAGATTTCTACATTTCACCCTTACATTCTTTTTTTATTATATAAGTACGAACACCATGAATCAAAACTTTTTGAAGAGCTGAAAAAAATAGAGCAATTTGTAATAAGACGAATGATTACTAAATCGGAAACAAAGAGTTATAATAAAATGTGCAAAGAGTTTATAAAAGATAGCTCAGCCATTGATGAAAAAATTTTGGAACAAACAAATGGCGATATTCTGAATGGACTATCAAGTATTTCTAATAAAAACGCAACGCTACTTCTTTTTTGGGTTGAGCTTTATCGCAGGGCTAAAGATAATAGGCAATCTGTAAAGGAACTCAAATACAATTACTCACTTGAACATATAATGCCGCAAAAATGGGAGGAATATTGGAGTAAAGTTGATGTTGTTGATAGCGCCTCAAATATTATTTCTGACCCTGAAGAAGCGAAAAAAGAGCGAAATTCAAAAATATACTCCATTGGAAACATGACATTATTGAATAGCTCGTTAAACACTTCGATTAGGAATTATGAGTTCAGCAGAAAAATAGAAGGAGAGGCAAGAAAAAGAGGGATAAGGTATTATGCGGATTTGGGTATAACTCGTTTCGATATTTTGGATGTTTATGACAGAGGTGACCAGGTTTGGGATGAAAAGAAAATTATCGACAGGACAGCGAATCTGGCAAACGACATAATAACGATGTGGTAAATACATGAATAAAAGTTCACTGGAAAAAACTAGATTTATTTTATAAAGTTTGGAATAGGGGATACATTTGTTTACAAGATATTCATTACTAGTATATTATGTTTTGTAATAACTAAACTTTTAATCCATTTAAATGAAATATTAAAACTAGAATAAATATAATTTCGGGTTAAAAATTATATTTAATTACATATAAATAACACCTAATAGCAGATTTTATATTTAAAAACATATAATTAATTAGTTTTTACCATTTTTGTATGTAAATGCATATAATATGAATCAGGTAGCAGAATTTGTTAAAACCAGAAGAAAAC
>CANHPJ010000290.1 GCA_947462515.1 Bacteroidota bacterium
CTAATTGGTTTTACCGTTTAACAGTAGGATCTTTAGGTAATTTTTGGGCAACTGTATGTCTTGTAGAAATTATGGATATGGCCTTTTCTATAGATAATGTTTTCGCTGCTGTTGCTTTCACACCAAATATGATTTTGGTTTGTACAGGAGTGTTTATTGGTATTTTAGCAATGAGGTTTATAGCCCAATGGTTTGTTAATCTTATGGAAAAATTTAAATTCCTAGAAACCGCAGCTTTTATTGTGATAGGAGTCCTTGGATTAAAACTAACCTTTTCTTTATATGAACATTTTTACCCTTCAGCCGGTTTTAGTGTGTTTCTATCAAGTCATGCAGCAGATATTGGAATTTCTGTTTTAACGGTTTCTATTTTCTTTGTCCCAATTCTTTTTAGTATGATATTTAGTTCCTCTAATAAACAAATAAAACAAGAATAAAATAATTTTTTAAAGACTAGTGAACATTCTCTTTTCTTTATATAAAAATCAATTTGTCCAATTAAATCAAATTAAAAGGAAGATGTTTTAACTAGCATCTTCCTTTTTTTATTACTTAAGTTTAACTAACTCCTGCAATCTATATTCAAAAACCTTGCTTTTTTTAAAAGCTAATGATAATATATGATACCTTGATTTTCATAGAATCTTCTGGTTAGAAATATCATAGGATTTAATATTTATAAATGGATTTTATCTATGATTTTATGTTTTTTTCTATTTTAATTCTTTTTGTACTTTGTCTAAAGCAAAATAACCGGCTAATTTGCCGGTTATTTTAGTTTAAAATCATTTGAATGTGTTCTGTGTATTCTGATTTTATAACTCTAAGTGATTTAGAATAATTCAGAATGTTTTTTATGATTTGTACCTCTGGTTTTTTGTTTTCCGTAACGTTTAAATTATTAAAAAATCTTTCAAATGACTTATGATTTTCAAAGTTGTTTTTCTTCGAGTTTTCCTGGTAGTTTTGGTTCATAGGCTAATTTTTATTTAACCTAACGTAAAACAAAACCTTATATTATTTAATAGTGAAATTATATTGTTATTGTTATGTCGTTTTCCTGAATAACTTTACGCAAGTTTATAAGTGCATAGCGCATTCTACCCAACGCTGTATTTATACTTACATCAGTTAAATCGGCAATTTCTTTGAAGCTTAAGTCTTGATAGTGACGTAAAATAAGCACTTCTTTTTGATCTTTAGGAAGCTGTTCTATAAGTTTTCTAACGTCCTGATGTATCTGATCAATAATAATTTTATCTTCTACATTGCCTTCTTTGAGAGGTAAAACGGAGAATATATCAAAATCATCTCCTCCATCAAATATTGGCATCCGTTTTGACCTTCGAAAATGATCAATTACAAGGTTGTGAGAAATTCGCATCACCCATGGGAGGAATTTACCTTCTTCATTATAATTCCCTTTTCTTAATGTATTTATTACTTTGAAAAAAGCATCCTGAAAAATATCTTGAGCTAAAGAATCATCCTTAACTAGATTTAAGATATAACTGAAAATTTTTGATTGATGCCTGTTTATTAAAACTTCTAAAACGGATTCGTTACCGTTTATGTACAAATTAACTAACTCTTGATCATTTAGTTTATGATACATAACTACCTCCTTTTAAGGATTATTAAAATAAAAAAAGGTAGTTGTTTAAGCTATAATTTGCCTCCTTAAAAGTTTATAAACGGTGTTAGAATAAACTATTTTTTATAGAATATGCTCAAAAGTACAAAATATTTTTGAACTAATTAATCTTAAATTAATTATGCAATAAAAATATTTTGTAACGAGTTTATTTAATTTTTTGAACATTTTTCTTTTTAATAGTCTTTTTTAGTTTTTTTTGTGATTTAAGTTTAAATTTAACTACGTCCTTAAAATTTGGTAATATTGTATTATGATTACAACACAAGACCTTGAATCTATCGATTCAAAAAAATACATCATTATTAAAAATGCCAAAGTACATAATCTAAAAAATGTTTCTTTGGCAATACCACGTAATAAATTTGTTGTCATTACAGGTCTTTCAGGTTCAGGTAAATCCTCATTAGCTTTTGATACGCTGTATGCTGAAGGTCAAAGAAAATATGTTGAAAGTCTTTCTTCTTATGCTAGACAATTTTTAGGTAAAATTGAAAAGCCTAATGTGGAATATATAAAAGGGATTTCCCCGGCTATAGCCATTGAACAAAAAGTAAATACCCGAAATCCACGATCAACTGTCGGTACCAGCACCGAGATATATGATTATTTTAAACTGCTATTTTCTCGTGTTGGTAAAACTATTTCGCCGATTTCGGGTAATCAGGTTAAAAGAGATTCTATTAATGATGTAAGTAATTGCATAAATAATTATCCTGAAAATACAAAAATAGCGCTGTTCTCTCCTTTAGTTTTAAAAGGTAAACGAAGTATCAAGGAGCAATTAAATGTATTGCTTCAACAAGGATTCTCTAGAGTGAAAATTGATTCCGAACTCTTTCAAATCGAGGAGGCTATTGATAAGAATATTTCTTCTGACTCTCATTTATATATTTTAATTGATCGGTTTTCTGTACTCACTGAAAATGAGGAGAATAAAAATCGCATCGCTGATTCAATTCAAACTGCTTTTTATGAAGGCGAAGGAAATTGCTCACTTGATTTTCATTTAGATGCTCGTATTGAAACAAAATCCTTTTCTAATAAATTTGAATTGGATGGAATGAGTTTTGACGAACCAAATGTTCATTTTTTCACTTTCAATAATCCCGTTGGTGCCTGCAAAACATGTGATGGCTTTGGTTCGGTGGTAGGAATTGATCAAGATCTGGTGGTGCCAGATAAAAGTTTGTCGGTTTATGAGGATGCAATTGCCTGTTGGAAAGGCGATAAGATGAAAGAATGGAAAGATGCCTTTATTCGTGTCAGTCATCACTTTGATTTCCCTGTTCACAGGTCTTATTTTGATCTCAACGAAAATGAAAAAAATTTACTTTGGACGGGCAACAAATATTTCGAAGGTTTAAATCAATTTTTTAAATTTTTAGAAGAACAAAATTATAAAATCCAATATCGTGTTATGTTATCTAGATATAGAGGTAAAACTGTATGTCCTGATTGCATAGGTACCAGACTAAGAAAAGATGCAAACTATGTCAAGGTATCGGGTAAATCAATCTCCGAGCTTGTATTAATGCCAATTAACGAATTGGTCGATTTTTTTCAAGGCATTGAGTTAAGCTCATTCGAATCTGAAATAGCTCGGCGAATTTTACTCGAAATAAATAATCGTTTAAAATTTC
>CANHPJ010000291.1 GCA_947462515.1 Bacteroidota bacterium
ATATATTATATGCATACCTGAAAAAAACATGATTGTTGTAAGACTGGGCAGAAAAAGGGCTCCAAAAACAGGGGATGAGCATCCTGCAGATTTCTTTGTTTATTTAAATGCAGCATTGGAAATGTATGGTTATTAATCTTTTTTACAGGCATAACAGGTATTTCTAAATGCCGCTATACAGAAAAATTATTTTATATATAAAATAAAAACCCAGAATAAACGCTTTGCTTTTTTGCAAAACATAATGAGAGATATATAAAAAAAATAAATTACTTCCAGATTATTAAAACATAAGCATAATTAATACCAAGATGAGAAAAGATATTCCTGAACTTAAAGTAGAAGACATCGCCTTATCAATCGTTAAAGAAAAAAACGAAATCGGTGAAACTATTTGGAATGTATATGTCATTAATCTAAAATCAAATCCCATAGAAGGAGTTTTGGTAACATCAAAGGGCTATGGTCAATTAAATGGGGAGGATGTTAAAACTTCAACTTTAAGGCATTTTTTAGATACCGTTCCCGGAAAGTCATATTCCTTAATTGAACCAATAATGGAAAATGTATTTGGCCTCAATAATGAATATTGGATAAGTTTTTTTCACAACAAAATATTGTACGACAAAAAATACATTTTTCTGGCAGAAAGCATTACCGAAAATAACCTTATAAAGGTGCCGCTGCTTAACAAAGAGGGGGTTGTAATACTTTAAATACCGGTATGTTAGATCGTATTAATATTGAAAAAATACTTTTTTTGGATATAGAAACCGTACCGGCATATTCTGCCTATACGGAGGTTCCGGAAGAGATAAAGTGTTTTTGGGATAAAAAGGCCGCCTTTATTAAAAAAGCAGAGGAAACACCAGATATTACCTATCAGAGAGCTGGCATATATGCCGAATTCGGTAAGATAATATGCATATCTGTGGGTATCATAAAAAACAAAGGGGGTAAATCTACAATTAGAATAAAATCTTTTTCAGGGCATGATGAAAAACAGGTTTTAGCAGATTTTTTGGATTTGTTAAACAAAAGATTAAAGTCGCCTGAGTTTTTATTTTGTGCTCATAATGGAAAAGAATTTGATTTCCCTTATTTGTCAAGAAGAATATTAATAAATGGCCTTAAGCTGCCCGATCCATTAAAAACCAATGGAAAAAAACCATGGGAGATTCCTCACCTTGACACCCTGGATTTATGGCGGTTTGGTGATTATAAAAACTATAGCTCCCTGGAGCTATTGGCTTCTGTTTTCAATATCCCTACTCCAAAAGACGACATTAACGGCTCGGACATATGGTCGGTATATTGGAAAGAAAATGATTTGGAACGTATCGTGACCTATTGTCAAAAGGATGTTCTAACTGTAGCGCAGTTATTAAATTCGTATCTTGGAAGGCCATTAATTGAAGATACAGCAGTTTCGCTGGTTTAAATTTTCAAATAATAGAGCTTCTACTTTAATTGCAAAAGATGCAGCACATGAAAAAAATCTTGATTTTGCTGAATTTGATATTCATTTTGTTTGCATGTAACAATCAAAAATCAGAAAGTGAATATTCCGACTATTTTTATAAAATTGTAAATAGTGAAAATTGGCATTTAAGAGGCATTGAAATAGGTGATAGGATCGATTCTGTAAAAACGGCAGAAACATCAAGACTTGTAAAGGAAACCAAAGAGCTTTTATATTATGAGTCAAAATTAAATGATAGCGATTACCTTAACATATCCTATTACTTCGACAAATCGCTTCTTTACGAGATACGATTCGATATAAACATTACCAATCGCGCAAATGCAAATCTGTTATATCAAAATCTGAATGTATTCTTAAACAAACAGTTGGGTCAAAAAAACCGTATAGAATCATATGATATTTGGAAAACAAAAAATGATTTCTCCCAAAAAATAGAAATAGCCATCTCCAAAGACACTTCAGAGACAAGTTCCACCAAGCTTTTTTTATCGGTAGTCGATTATGATTATAAATAATAAAGAGTCGTAATTTATTGCGATTCTTTATTCTAATAATTATATTTATTCCTAAATAATCTGTTCGCGATATATGGGAAAATCTACTCTACTAGAAGTAAATAATTTGATTACCGAATTTCAGTCCGAAAACACCACATATAAAGCAGTTAATGAGATTTCTTTTACCCTTAACCGGGGAGAAACAATTGGAATAGTTGGTGAATCCGGATCTGGTAAGTCTGTTACTTCCTTATCCATAATGCGGCTTATTTCTTCTCCGGGAAAGATTAGTTCCGGTGAGATCATTTTCCATTCTCCAAAGCACGGTGAAATAGATTTGTTAAAATTATCTGAAGCTCAGATGCGCTATTATCGTGGAAATGAACTATCCATGATTTTTCAGGAGCCAATGACAAGCCTTAATCCGGTTTTTACCTGTGGCAACCAGGTTATGGAAGCCATTATGCTGCATCAAAATGTAAATGAAAAACAAGCTAAGGAAAAGACAATACAGCTTTTTAATGAAGTTCAATTGCCAAGGCCTGAAGCAATATTCAATTCCTATCCGCATCAAATATCAGGTGGACAAAAGCAAAGAGTAATGATCGCCATGGCCATGTCATGCGAACCATCGGTTTTAATTGCCGATGAGCCAACTACAGCTTTGGATGTTACAGTTCAAAAAACCATTTTGGATTTAATGTATAAGCTTCAGCGTGAAAGAGAAATGGGTTTAATTTTCATTACCCATGACCTGGGTGTTATTGCAGAGCTTGCAGATAAAATTGTGGTGATGTATAAAGGTAAAATCGTTGAACAGGGCCCTGTACTTGATATTTTTTCTAATCCACAGCATCCATATACCAAGGGACTTCTTGCCTGTAGGCCTCCTTTAGACAAGCGGGTAAAATTGCTTCCAACTATTTCTGATTTTATGGAGGTGGATGAAGAAGGTGTAATCAAGGAATCCGAAAGAAGCATTGAAAATGTTGTTTCTAACTATGTGGTAGGTAGCGAGGAACGAAACAAATCCTTGCGCAAGTTATATGCCAAATCGCCATTATTGGAGATAAAAAATATTAAAACCTACTTTCCTATTGAAAAAGGCCTTTTTGAAAAAACCAATAATTACGTAAAGGCGGTTGACGATGTGAGCATTGATGTATATCCCGGAGAAACGTTGGGCTTGGTTGGTGAATCGGGCTGTGGTAAGACAACATTGGGAAGAACAATTCTTAAATTAGTAGAACCCACCGAAGGATCTATTTTTTTTCAAGGTCAGGACATAAGTAAACTTTCCGGAAATAGTC
>CANHPJ010000292.1 GCA_947462515.1 Bacteroidota bacterium
GTTTCGCTGTTTCCCATTTTGCCATCTATAAGCTGGAATTTTAAATTTTGATGCGTAAAATAATCAACATATCCATTTTTATAGTTTCAATACTATTTTTGCTGCCTTCCTGCGAAAAGGAAATCTCTATAGTTTTGCCCGATGCCGAAATTAAACCTGTTATTGAAGGAAAGATAGAGCCTGGCTTCCCTCCTTTAATAATTGTCACCAAAAACATAGGATATTTTGATCAAACTAATATCAACACCATCAATAATTTATTTATTCATGATGCTATAATTACAGTAAAAACAGATAGCAGCGAGGTTATATTAACTGAATTTTGCACCTCCGATATTCCTGATTCTTTAAAAACTTTTCTGGTTGATTTTTACCCAATTATAAGCGCTGCTACAGGGATTCCTGTTGAGTTTATAACTACATATGATTATTGCATCTATTCAACGTTGGATTTTTCGGTTTGGGGGGAAATGGAAAAGTCATATGACTTAATTGTCAACACAAATAATAAAGTGTATACTGCAACAACAAGAATTCCCAAGGCAGTTGATTTAGACAGCCTCTGGTTTAAGCCTAAAAATCCGGGTGATTCTATAGGTTATGTATGGGCTAAGCTTACCGATCCATCTGAAATTGGAAACTGTTACCGATGGTTCGCAAAACGGCAAGGAAAAGACAATGCTTTTATTGCCCCGCGTAACTCGACTTTCGACGATAAATTCGTTAATGGTAAAACCTTTGATTTTGGATTTACTAGAGGTAAAACTCAAAACTCAACTGCTCCGGAAGATAATAATAGGGAAAGAAACGCCTATAAAATTAAGGACACCATTATTGTGAAGTTTTGCAGCATAGATAGACCAACATTTGAATTTTTGGACGATCTAGAAACAAGTATTTCAAATAGCGGAAATCCATTTGGTGCTCCAAACACCATAAAATCAAATATTAAAGGTGGTGCTCTTGGATATTGGGGAGGATATGGATTTTCATATGATACATTAATAGTCAAACCTTGAATTTCTACACACTTTAAAAAACATTTTGCACTTATCATTTTTACAAGGTAATCTTATGTTAAATATTTATAAATTCGCATAAAAATTTAACTTCATTTTTAAATAAATATAAAATCATGAGTACACAGCCCGAAAGAATAAAATGCCTTATAATTGGCTCTGGTCCAGCAGGATACACCGCTGCAATTTATGCTGCCCGCGCTGATATGAAACCTATTATGATACAAGGTTTACAACCTGGTGGACAGTTAACGATAACTACCGAAGTGGACAATTTTCCGGGATATCCCATGGGAACACAAGGTCCGGAAATGATGGAAGACCTTAAGAAGCAAGCCGAAAGATTTGGCACTGAAGTTAGATGGGGACTGGTAACTTCGGTTGATTTTTCTGCTGCACCTTATAAAGTTACTATTGATGAAAAAGAAATAGTTTTAGCTGATTCGGTTATTATTTCCACGGGAGCAGCAGCTAAATGGTTAGGTATAGAATCCGAGCAACGTTTAAATGGTTTTGGAGTTTCTGCTTGTGCTGTTTGTGACGGTTTCTTTTTCAAGGGTCAGGATGTTGCTATTGTTGGTGCAGGAGATACTGCTGCAGAAGAAGCCACCTACCTTGCGAAATTATGCCGTAAGGTTTATATGATAGTGCGTAAAGAGGAATTCAGAGCTTCAAAAGCCATGCAGCATCGTGTTTTAAATACGCCTAACCTAGAAGTAATTTTTAACAGTGAAACTAAAGAAATTCTCGGAGAAAAATCTGTTAGCGGTGTTTTAATATACAATAATAAAACCCAAGCGGAGAGAACACTCGATGTGACAGGTTTTTTTGTTGCTATTGGCCATAAACCAAACACGGATATTTTTAAAGGTTGGATTGATATGGATGAAGTTGGATATATAAAAACCATACCAGGAACATCCAAAACAAATATTCCTGGAGTATTTGCTGCCGGTGATGCAGCTGACAAAGTTTACAGACAGGCAGTTACGGCTGCAGGTACAGGATGTATGGCAGCATTAGATGCGGAAAGATATTTAGCAGAAACAGGAATTCACTAATAAATACAAAACACAAAGCCTCTGATTTAAATAAATCAGAGGCTTTGTGTTTTATAAAATAAAGGCAATTTTAAAAAAATAGCCTTTTAAACTAATAAGTCAAAACCTCTGTTTCGATTTTAATTTTATTTTCTACACTCAATACCCCGGGAGCAAGCCAAGCTGCTGTTTCTGCATCTTTTTTTTCAGCCATAGACCTTACTTTACCAGAGAGCGTCACCCTATTTCCACTAACTTCAATATTAATTTTTCCAGAATCAATTGATGCGCTTCGCAAAAAGGCAGCATGAATTTTATTTTTTATTTCTGAAGGATTTAATTTTGGAGCTACTTTGATATTATTGATAACACCCATTACCCCTGCCAAATTTTCTATAAGATTTTCAGCAGATCTTTTCTGATATTCCCATTCTGTTTCACCATCAAGTGTCACCCAACCGTTTTCAACAACCACATTCAAATTTTCGTACGGAACCGTACTACTCCATTTAAGGTTATTTTTAACAGCACCTGCTATGTCTACATCACTCTTTTTTCCTGAAGTGGAAAGTTTAACTTCAATATTTTGTACTACTGCTGTTACCCCGTCAACCTTTTTGGTAGCATTTTCTGCCGCAATTTTTTTCGAATAGGTATCTACTTCTCCACTTAGTGTTACTATACCATCTTTAACTGCAACTCCAATTTCACTTGATTTTATAAAAGGTTGCCATTTAAGTTCCGTCTGAACATCTTTTTGGATTTCTAAATCTGTTTTCATTTTATTTTTTTAAGTTAGATAACAATTATAAGTCTAAAATTATGCCACATTTTAAACTATTCATTGAACTTGTAAAGCTCTGAAAAGCGGATCGGAAAACGATAAAATACTAGAAAAGGAGGTTTAGATATTGTGGTTATATAGTTTTACAACTATTAAAACAGTTTTATTGTAATATGCTATTGTTTAACTCAGAATTTGCATTTGTAGCTTGAATTCAGCATTGATATTCAGCACATGAAATATTTAATATAAAATAAGAAAACTGAATTTCTATGCGTTTCTAAAAGATGACACTTTTTCAACCAAGAATTTCCTTTGCTGGCTGTAAATGAGGAAAATAAAAGGATGCTTTAACCTGTTTATCCTATTGTGATGAATAAGTGTTAAGTTTTTTTCAATACAAAAAAACTTAACATAAATCACTTAAAAGAGATAAGCTAAAAATTAAA
>CANHPJ010000293.1 GCA_947462515.1 Bacteroidota bacterium
GTTGCCACTGTGGGTGTTTTTGGAGCTGTGGTAGCCGGTCTGCTGGGTGATTTGGTAGAGAGC
Source organism: Bacteroidota bacterium (assembly GCA_947462515.1). GTDB lineage: Bacteria > Bacteroidota > Bacteroidia > JACCXN01 > JACCXN01 > CANHPJ01. The sequence continues at coordinate 64 of CANHPJ010000293.1, forward strand.
TGGATTACATCTTATTTTATTGGTGGAGGAATGGGTATTTCATTATTGCTATTAAGAATCGGGGTATATGAATCTGGCATGTTCAGCAATATCAAGGAAAGCAATATTAAAAAAGGTAATTTCATGTCGCTTTTCTCTTCGTTTTCAAAGGCGAAAAAATATTTCAGCATCATTATGATTGCTGTGCCGGTATGGTACGTGATGGGAATTTTAATTATACTGTCTCCGGAAATGAGTCGCGCAATGGGAATGACAGAGGCTCCAAACCCCGGAAGATCAATAATGTTTGCATACATAGGCATTACGCTTGGCGACATAGCCAGTGGCTTGATTAGTCAGTGGCTTAAAAGTCGAAAAAAAGTTGTTGTATTATTCTTATTGATGAGTCTGATTTGTATCGTGGCCTATTTCAGCATAGGAAAATCATCCTTAACTTCTTTTTATACTGTAGCCACTTTTATTGGTTTTGCAACAGGTTATTGGGCCGTTTTTATGAGCATGGCATCTGAATCATTTGGCACCAACATCAGGGCAACGGTAACTACTACAGCGCCTAATTTTGTTCGCGGCGCTGTTATTCCTTTAACATTTACTTATCAGCTATTGAAAGGAAGTTTCAACATACAAGCTATGCAAGCCGCCATCATCATAGGAGTAATAACATTTGTATTGGCATTAATTGCAGCTTATAATCTCGAAGAAACATTCCATAAAGACCTCGATTACATCGAAGAATAATTCTTTTTATGATGAACTTAATTATGTTAGAGATTTCTGTTTTCTAAGACAAACTATTTAAAGGTCAGTTATTTAAAAAAATTATGAGTAATTCCCTCAAAGCATTTATTTTTTTAATACTTACGGGAATATACTCAAGGGCACATGGCCAGTCAGCCTTAAAATTTAGTGGTTTTGTTCAAGATAGTATCAATCAGGAACCCATAGCAGGAGCATTAATAGAGTTTAAGGAAAACTCATTGGTAGTAAGTAGCGATTCAAATGGTTATTTCGCTGCTATTGTTCCAAAAGGCCTATATTCCATAGAAATTTCCTTTTTAGGATATCACAAAAAAAACATATCTGTTCTTGTAGAAAAAGAAATCCACAAAAACATTTTGCTGCATTCATCTGCTAAAAGCCTCTCTGAGTTATCTGTAATCGGAGATAATCAGAAGGAAAATATTCAAAACGCTGCCTTGGGAAACCATCGCCTGTCGATGAAAGAAATAAATCAACTGCCTAAACTATTAGGCGAGGCAGACCCCATAAAAGCCATTCAGTTATTACCAGGCATTCAAACATCGGGAGAAGGCAACACTGGTTTTCATGTGCGGGGTGGCGGCATGGATCAAAATCTAATTTTAATTGATGATGTACCCATTTATAATGCCGGGCATCTATTTGGTTTCTTCTCTATTTTTAATGCCAATGCCATTGATGAGGTGAGTATCACCAAAGCAGCAATGCCTGCAAATTATGGAGGAAGACTTGCTTCTGTTCTGGATATTAAAACGAAAACAGGTGATTTGAAAAAACTGAAAACAAGAGGTGGAATAGGTTTACTGGCATCGAATATAACTGTTGAAGGGCCAATAAAAAAAGACACCTGTTCCTTTATCATATCTGCCAGAAGAACCTATGTAGATGCCTTTAAAAGTATCATTAACAGAAATTCAAGATATACACAGGATTATTTTTTCTATGATATTAATGCCAAACTGTTTTTAAAACTAAGCGACAAAGACCGCATCTATTTTACTGCCTATAAAGGCCTAGACGATTTTAAATATAACGATGCTGAAAACAATTATTATTCCAATGATATTGCCTGGGGAACAAGCTTTGGATCTGTTAAATGGTCACACTTGTTCAACAATAAGCTTTCTGTTAATTTAAGTTCAAGCATCTCATATTATAACATGGATTTTTTGGCTAGAATATTCTCCTACAGCATACGACTTCAAACTAAAATCGATGACATTTCAAATAAAATATCATTTGTGCACATTCCGAATAAAAAACATGTTTTAAAATACGGTGTAGAGCAGATCTACCATAAAATTGCACCTAATAATATTGAGGCAGCTATTAAGGGGGAAGATTTCAATATCAAGCAGAATAATCTATTAAATTCTGCAGAATACGCATTATTTATCAATGATGAATTTAAACTGAATGAAAGGTTATTGATAAATTCAGGACTTCGCTATTCTTTATACCATCAGCTTGGTCCTTTTAACCGATTTAATTCCGATGCAAACGGTCAGACTATCGACACGATCTCCTATTCTAAAAACAAGGTGATACAGGCCTATAAAAACTTAGAGCCACGGTTTTCCTGCAGGTATCTATTAGATGAACATGCTTCTTTAAAAATATCATATACCCAAAATTACCAATACATACATTTGGCCCCGGTTTCATCAATTTCATTACCCACCGATGTGTGGGTTCCAAGCAGCAGCCTTATAAAACCACAGTTTGGGCAGCAATATGCCATTGGTTATTTTAAAGATCTAATAAAGCCCTCATTAAGCTTATCATGCGAAGCATATTATAAAACCATGGAGAATGTTTTGGAATATAAAGAGGGCATCTTAAGCGTTCAGAATTTCAGGTCAAATTATGATCAGAATTTCTTCTTTGGGAGGGGAAAAAGTTATGGTTTAGAGTTTTTTATCAAAAAAACTGCAGGAAAATATAATGGATGGATAAGCTATACATTATCCAAATCAATACGATCTTTTGACAACATTGAAGCAGGCAGATATTTTTACGCCAAACACGACAGAAGGCATGATTTATCAATAACCAATTCATTTCAAATCAATGAAAAATGGTCTGTAGCTGCCGTATTTGTATATGCCACAGGAAATGCCATGACATTGCCTGTTTCAAGGTATTTGATACAAGGAAATGTAATTAACACCTACAGTGAACGAAATGCCTTCCGTATGCCGGCATATCATCGTATGGATGTGTCTTTGACTTATCTTCATAAAAAAACCGAGCGCTGGGAGTCTGAATGGAATTTTTCAATTTATAACATATACAATCGCCAGAATCCATATTATATCTTTTTTCAAACCAATGGAAGCATTAAAAATTATTCACTGGCTGTCAATATAAAGCCCGTATCCTTGTTTCCTGTTGTGCCTTCATTATCCTGGAAATTCAACTTTTAGATGTTTACAGATGAAAAACTATATTAAAA
>CANHPJ010000294.1 GCA_947462515.1 Bacteroidota bacterium
CCTGGCGGCAACTCATCAATTATAGAAGCATCTAAATCGCCGTATAATGTCATAGCAAGGGTGCGCGGTATAGGAGTAGCAGTCATGACCAAAACATGAGGTGGCTGATTATTTTTTTTCCACATCTGAGACCTTTGCTCCACTCCAAAGCGATGTTGCTCATCAATTATTGCCAGTCCAAGATTGCGGAACTGAACAGCTTCTTCAATTAAGGCATGGGTTCCTATTAAAATATGTACCTCTCCTTGAAGCAAGCCGGCATGCAAATCCTTACGTGCTTTTGTTTTTGTAGAACCAGTCAGCAAACCCACTCGTAAATCCATACCTTTTAAAAGCTCAGAAATAGTCTCGAAATGCTGATTAGCGAGTATTTCGGTTGGAGCCATTAAAGAAGCCTGAAAACCATTATCAATTGCGATAAGCATTGTAAGCAAAGCCACAATAGTTTTACCACTTCCAACATCACCCTGAATAAGTCTATTCATCTGCTTGCCAGTTGCAACATCAGATCTGATCTCCTTGATAACTCTTTTTTGAGCACCGGTAAGTTCAAATGGTAGGTGATTTTGATAAAAAGCATTAAAATATTCGCCAATCTTTGAAAAAACAAATCCATTATGGCTTTTGCCTCTATTGTTTTTTAATTGAAGTATTTTTAATTGTATATAAAAAAGCTCTTCAAACTTCAATCGTAACTGAGCCTTTTGCAGCAAGTCTGTAGAAGAAGGGAAATGAATGTTTTTTATGGCATTTTCCCTACTAATAAAATTTAATTTAGCTAAAATGCTATCAGGAAGTGTTTCGGCAAATACCGGTTGATACTTCGAGTTAGGACTTTTATTTTCTAATAAGGAATAAATTAATAACCTGATGGATTTGGAAATACCCTTGGAGTCGAAACCTCTAACTTTTAATTTTTCTGTTGAATAATATACCGGCTCTAGAGTAGAAGAAAGTGATGCAGTTTGATCAGAGGCTAAATCCAATTCAGGATGAGCAATTGTGTATGCATTCTTGAATCTATTGGGCTTACCGAAAACGATATATTCTTCGCCTATCTTCAGGGAATTCATTATCCATTTAATTCCCTGAAACCAAATCAATTCCATTTCACCGGTTTCGTCCTGAAAATAAGCTACGACTCTTTTTTGGCGAGCATCTCCAATGGTCTCTACTCGAACAATTATACCCTTTATTTGCACATAGGGTAAATCCTCATTTATATCTTTAATTTTATAAAACTTTGTTTTATCAACAAACCGAAATGGATAATAGGACAATAGATCTCCAAAAGTAAATATCTGCAGCTCTTTGCGCAGCATGTCCGCTCTTAAAGGACCTATTCCTTTGGCATACTCTATGGAAGTTTCAAAAATGTTCTGCAAAATTAAATTCGATTTTATACAAAAATACAAAAGTCCCGTTTCAGAAATTGAAACGGGACTTTTTTTATAAATTATTGTTTACATATCCAAATTATAGTCAACATCCTTATTGGTGTCAATTAATTTTTCTTCTTCACTAACCTGTGTTTTTTTCTCTTTACGTTTATTATGTTTTTCTTTTCTATACGCTTGCAATTTGTTGAATTGCGAATCACTTAAAACTACTTTTAATTGAGAGTCGAATTTATTCTTTAACTCTTTTGCTTCCTTTAGCTTTTGATTTTTATCCCTTGATTGATTTAATTTATTTTGCTCTCTGTTTTTCTCCCGATCGACTATTATATCGAAGACTTGCTTTTTTTGATCTTCAGACAAAACAAGCATTTCCGAAAACTTGGCGGTGATCTTTTCCGCTCTTTCATTAGGATTTAATTTAAAATTCCCTTTACTTTTTTGAGAAAAAGCAAAATTTGAAATGGAGGCAAAAAATGCAAAAATTAAAACTATATTTTTCATGATTATATTTTTTGGTTAATAAATGATAGACCTTAAATTAAACAAAAGGTTTAATCAATGGCATAAAAAAAGGAGCTATTCGCTCCTTTTTTTATGCCATTGATGCAAAATCTAGAAAGCAAGCATCAAAACAGGATTTTCTAAATACTGTTTAAGTGTTTGTAAAAATGCAGCACCTGATGCTCCATCAACTACTCTATGATCACAAGAAAGAGTTACTTTCATAATGTTTCCTGGAACAACTTGTCCGTTTTTAACCACAGGAACTTCCTTAATACCACCTACAGCAAGAATACAAGCATCGGGAGGATTAATTATTGCTGTGAACTCTTCAATTCCAAACATTCCCAAATTAGAAATGGTAAATGTATTACCTTCCCAATCTGATGGTTGCAGTTTTTTATCTTTTGCCTTTTGAGCAAAAGCCTTTACCTCCTCGGTAATTTGTGAGATGGATTTATTATCCGCAAAACGAACTACTGGCACTAACAAGCCCTCTTCTACAGCCACTGCTACACCAATATTTACATGCTGATTGTATCTAATCTTATCACCCAACCAAGAAGAATTTATTTTTGGATGTTTTCTTAATGCGTTAGCGCAGGCTTTGATTACTAGATCATTAAATGAAACTTTAACCGGAGAAACCGCATTTATTGATTTTCTTGCTTCCATGGCATTGTTCATGTCAATTTCCATGGTAAGGTAAAAGTGAGGTGCTGAAAATTTACTTTCAGCAAGTCTTCTAGCAATGACCTTGCGCATTTGAGAAACGGATTCCTCTGTATAACTTTCAACGCCTGTGAAACTGGAGGATGAACTGGCGGCGGCAGGAGTATAATTATCTACATCTCTTTTAATAATTCGGCCATTATCACCAGTTCCTTTCAAGGCATTGATATTAATACCTTTGTCTTCTGCAACTTTTTTAGCTAAAGGAGATGCTTTTATTCTTCCATCGTCATTTACTGGTTTAATATCTTCCCTTTTTTCAGCTACAACATTGGCAGATGGTTTAGGCGTTTCTTTTATCTCTTCTTTTACTGGAACTGATTCAACTTTAGCTACCGGCACTTCTTTAATTAATTCTGAAATATCTTCTCCGTTTTCTCCTAAAATAGCCAATATTGAATTTACTGGAGCTGATTTCCCTGATTCAACGCCAATATGAAGTAAAACGCCATCTTGAAAAGATTCAAATTCCATGGTAGCTTTATCAGTCTCAATTTCAGCAAGTAAATCACCTGATTTAACCTTATCTCCTACTTTTTTATGCCAGGCAGCAACTACCCCTTCGCTCATTGTATCGCTTAATTTGGGCATTCTAACTATTTCAGCCATAATATTTTTGATATTAGTTTAACGTCGGATAAAA
>CANHPJ010000295.1 GCA_947462515.1 Bacteroidota bacterium
AAGCCTAAGCCAGATAGTTTTTTTACCAAGGCAGAATCTTTTTGAGCCAAATTATACATGCCATTTATTCCGGCAATAAAACCGGTTTGGGTCTTGTTGCTGGCTGCTGTTGCCAAACCTATTACCTTACCTTCTTTATTGAAAACAGGCCCTCCACTATTACCGCTGTTTATGGCCGCATCTGTTTTTATAAAGCCATACTCTGAGTTAACCACGTAATCAAAACCACTGTGCTTACCAAAGGTCAGGGTACTCTGATCTTTCAACATAATATCAATTCCACCATCATATTGAGCGGGAAAACCATATAAACACAAATCCTCGCCCTGATAAGTAGAATCGGAATTCCCGATACTTATCGGATTAAATTTTTCCTGAATCTTATTTCCGTTTATATCGGATACGATCTGCAAAATTGCTCCGTCAAAATTTTTGGAATCAATGGCAACAACTCTTGCCAAATATAAACTGGAAGTGCTTCCATTACGGTTATTAAAAACCTGAACAATTATTTTGGCTTTACTGACGTAATTTATCTTATAATGAGGCTCCAGGAGATTATCATTGGTGAACGTGGTAGTTTCGGAATAAAACTCCTTGTTTTCTTTGTCGTAATCGGTATAATTGTATAAGCCGAGGGCATATTTAACAACATGCCTATTTGTAAAAATTAGGCCGTCATTACTTACAAAAAATCCCGAACCACGACCTAAATAGGCCTTGGACGGATCGGTTTTCTCCAATAACGAATCTTTGATTAATATTTTAACTATGGAATTATAATGCTTGTAGGCAATACTGGCTGCATCCAAGACCTTTTCTTGAGCATTAAGCTTATTGACAAAAACAAACAATGCAAAAATTGATGTTAGCAATAGACCTTTACCAGGTTTAAAAAATCTATTTTTCATCAAGAGCTGATTTCCTGGTTGATTTTTTCTTTTTGCTATCTGATTTGGTTGGCTGACTCTCTTCACTCACAGAGATTTTCTCATTGATATACTGCTTTGAATCTTGCGTTTTATGTTCTTTTTTACCTTGTTTTTTTGATTCACTTTTCTTTTCTCCCTCTTGTGAGAAGGCATTGTTTATGGAAAGAAAAAGAAATGCTGCTAAGATGTATTGAAATTTCATAATAAAAGATCTCTGAACTGCTTAAACTTAAAAAATTAATTAAACAAATATAAAATAAATCGAATAATAAACAAGAAACGGCTCCTAAATCAATATCAGCCTTATTAAATCAAATAAAAGCGGATAAACACCAACTCTTATTGGTCTTGAATTTGGCCTAAAATCAAATCATTTCGAAAAGTTCAAGGGCTTCATTTTCCTTATTGGTCATTTGCTGTTTATCTTCCTTTTTTTTGTCTTTGTAACCTATTAGATGCAACGTGCCATGGGCAAGAACTCGTTTTAGCTCATTTTCGAAGCCCGAATTAAACTTTTCTGCGTTTTCTTTAATTCTGTCTATGCTGATAAAAACATCGCCAGAAATGCGCTTTAAATTTGTTTTGGTGATGTCGCAATAGTCAAAAGTGATAATGTCGGTATAGGTATCGTGCTGCAGGTATTCCTGATTCATTTTAAGCAAGTAGGTGTCTGAACAAAACACATAGTTTATTTCACCTAAAACGCAATTTTCTTTGCTTATAAGCGCTTTCAGCCAGCGTTTAATCTTTAATATTTCAGAAAGCCTGAAATCTATCTCTTCATTGTTAAAAAAAATGCCTTTGGATGTCATATAACCAGTATTTAAAAGCGTTGTGATTTTTTTCAAAGATATAAAAAGAAGCAAACGAGCTTATTGAGATAAATAAGTTAATTTTCTATAACATATTTTGTAAATTTTGATGAAAGGTTTTGTTTTATTGCCTTACGACTATGGCGGTAGAGAAAATGTATACAATATTCGGGAATTTGTATTCTTGGCGTAATTCCTTTTGACTGAAATTTGCACTTTATTATCTAATTTTAAAACTATGGGTAAAGTCATATTAATTACAGGAGCAAGTTCAGGAATGGGCAAGGAATCGGCAAAAAAGCTTATTCAACAGGGTCATAAAGTTTATACAGCGGCAAGACGCATTGATCTCATGAAAGATTTAAGTGCAATGGGTGGTTTTCCTATCAAAATGGATATTTGCAATGAAGCTGACGTTGAAAACGCAGTAGCAGGCATCATCAAAAAAGAAGGAAAAATCGATGTGCTATGGAACAACGCAGGTTACGGACTATATGGCTCGGTAGAAGACGTGCCATTGGAGGAAGCCAAAAAACAGTTTGAAGTAAACCTTTTTGGTTTGGCTTCTATCACTCAAAAGGTAATTCCACACATGCGTAAGGCAAAATCAGGAACCATTATAAACACCTCTTCTATGGGAGGAAAAATGTATATGCCCTTGGGAGCTTGGTACCATGCTTCAAAACATGCCCTAGAGGGTTGGAGCGATTGCCTGCGACTGGATTTAAAGAGTTTTAACATACAAGTTGTAATATTGGAGCCCGGAGCTATTGAAAGTGAATGGGGCGGTATTATGACTGACAACATGAACAAATTTTCGGGAAAAGGCGTTTATTCCACCATGGCACATAAAATTACTGGAGCCATGAAAAAAATGAATGAAAAGGGTGACTTTTCGAAAGCCTCGGTAATTGCCGATACCATTTCTGAAATCGTAGCTTCAAGAAATCCCAAAACAAGATATAGGGTTGGAAAATGGGCCAAGCCTCTAGTTTGGATGCGCATATTTTTAGGTGATAAAATGTTTGATAAAATTGCAATGAGCCAAATTAAATAATGAGCAGCATACTTCATTTAGAAAACATTTCGGACATTAATAGGGTGCTTAAACAAGAAAAAACTAAGCACCCTTTAGTTTCTGTTATTGACTTTACCAAAGTGGATGAACAAATTCCTGAAGGGACTAAAATTAGTTCGGGCTTTTATTCCATTATGTTTAAAAATTACTGCCTCAACCGACTAAAATACGGAAGAGAATATTATGATTTTCAAGAGGGTAGCTTAATCTGTATTGCTCCAAAACAGGTTATTACCTTGGATAATGAAATAGAAAAAAGAGTGGATATGATGGGCTGGGGAATTTTCTTTCATCCGGATTTGATACGAGGCACCTCATTGGGTAAAACCATTAAAAACTATAGTTTCTTTTCATACGAAACACAGGAAGCATTGCATTTATCTGAAAAAGAAAAACAGACTTTGTACGACTGTGTGTTAAAAATTGAAAATGAATTGTC
>CANHPJ010000296.1 GCA_947462515.1 Bacteroidota bacterium
CTGCGCTCCGTATGCATCTGAATAATAGGTTCCTCCGGCATAGCTGTTTGATTGATTTACTGAAAATTGATTATAACCCGATGCTATAGTGATTTGAAAGGTATAAACACTCCCTGATGCAACAGTTACCGAGGAAGTAGGAATACTAATTGCAAAATATCCTGCTGAAGGGGTGTTAAATTTACCGCTACCTTGATATAATACAGTTCCGGTATTGCCGGCTCCTGCGAAAATTTTGTATGTGTAGTTTACATCTCCTGCGCTATAACCGTTGGATTTAAACTCTACTTTGGTTAAATAACCTGATTTGCCTGCTGTAAAAGACTGCCATTGAATCCCTCCATAGGTTGCTGATCCGGCAGTGGTATTAGATTGATCTATTAACTCAGGACATCCGGATGTTTGCGCATATATTTTAATAGCATGAGAGAGCTGAAAAAATAGGATTATAATAAGTAATTTTTTAATCATTTTATTGTTTTGTTTTTTTCATCTTTTATTAGAGATGATGATTTTTTATTTTACATAATTTCCTCAAAATCCGGTTCTAAACTATGTATTTATTAATGTCGTAATATTTGTTTAATTCTTCAATATTAAACGACTCTAAAATATGATTCAAACATCCTTTTTGTGGGTGCTGTATTTTTAAATATTTCTTAAAAAGCGGTTAATCTGATTTTAAAAATCTGATGGCTTATTAAAATCTTTTTTTCGTTAACAGGTAAAAATTAATAATCAAGGCACTTAGTTTACTAATTGGTACTCATCGTGCGAACCAAGAAAGATTTTCGCTTCTATATTACTTCCCGAAACCTTGGCGGTATTAAATCCATTTACAAGAGTAATTTTGTTTATTTGTGTACCTTCTTTTGTAAATGTCATGGAATAAGCTGCTCCATTTAAAGTGTATTCAAAGGTATAGGGTGCCTTGGAATTCGGGTCATCAAACTTTACCGTAACCGATACTGCGTATTTACCAAGTGGCTTTATGCACTCATCTGCTGCCAAAGCACTGCCATCTTCGTGAACGAAACTTATTACCGATGAGCTGAGTGTGGTTACTTCAGGCTCTTCTTTTTTACAGCCGGCAATTAAGGCAAAAAGTAAAATAAAAAATGTGTGATAATTAAATTTCATATGCATATAATTTGAAGTTCATTTGTTATTTCGTTTTATCAACGAATACTGTTTACTTTAAATTAAAAAATCTACTTGTTTATTGTTACTGATTAATCGTAATCGCTTTTTCGTAGTCGCCTATTTTAACTTTATAGGTGCCATTGCTAATGTTGTTGAATATGGCTACGCCATTACTGTTTTTTTGCGCTGCTATAACAGCACCGTTATATTCTAACGAAACTTCATAAAGACCCTGGTCATAAACTACTTTTATAGATCCTCCCTCATAACAAACGGCATCTTTTTTATAGCAGGTAATCGTGTCCGGCCTTGTTTTAACTTTTTCTACCGATTTAACAGTTACTGAATATTGATTCAAAATCGACTGGTCTTCAGATTTTACACTAAACTGAACCGGATTGGAAAAATCAATGGTGTTAGCCCCTGATGTTTGTTTTATTGTCCCTATGTAAAGCTCTGCACCTGCACTTATTGTAAAAAAGGTGTTCAGTGACTTTAAATCTTTCCCGGCATTGGCATATAGGAATATTTGATAACCCTGTATGGAGGTAGTAATACTGTCACCATCATTAAAACTAATATTCACTATTTCGGCATTGGAAGATAAGGAAGGGCATGAAAAACTATAAGGCTGAAACAAATTGCCCTTGTTTTGATTAATTACAAACTTCGCGCTTTTGGCAGCATGCTTAATCATATCCTTTTCAGAATCGTATAACTTAAAGTCTATACTTTCACCATTTATATTTGCAAAAACTGTCAGGTAGGCATAGTATTTATTCTCGCTGGCAACGTAAATTAATTTTGCAACACCACGGCATTCGTCTTCAACAAAAGCCGCCACCATATCATTGCTGTTGGCCAATGTTTTGCCATCCATATTTATAAATCCAACAAAAGTCATGCTGTACTGAAAATTATTCTCGTTTACAATCCAGTCTATTGGTGTATGTGCAAATAACTTGCTATTGAACAACAAAAGTATTAAACCGGTATATAAATAATTTTTCATTTTTTTAAATATTTAATGAGCTTTTCTGAGGCAGCTTTAAGACTGCCTCAGGAGCTCATTAGTTGAAAACTATTGTTTAATTACTTTACTATTTATGGTTTTTCCATTTATTTCTGTTTGCAACATATAAATTCCCGGCTCTACTTCAGGAGCAATCTTTATGTTGTTATATCCTTTTTCAACATATACTTCTTTAGCAAAAACCAATTGGTTGCTTACAGAATAAAGTTTCAACATTGCCTTTTGGCCTGCGTTGGCAATAAGCTGTATGTTAAAGTCATTGTTAAATGGATTTGGATATATGCGCATTCCATCTTCCTCTATATTCAATATTACAGGTTTGGAAACAGTACCTAACACATCGTTGCTCATAAAGCCAAAGCTTCTGGTAGTTTGTTTTTTGTTTATACCGTCGCTAACATAAAAAGTAAGTGATTCCGGAGCATCACCATAAATGGTTATGAAACTAAGCTCCTTGTCATTTCCGGCTGTGCGCGATGCCTTACCTTTTAACAGGCCTTTGCCATCATATACAAACAACTCATTATACCCTTTAGGCAATAACACCACGGCATTCATATTTTGCGCATGTTTAGTGTATTCCTCTTGAATTGTTTCCTGACTCAATTCTGGGCTTTCAAAATCTGTTAAAGATCTGCCGGTTTCTATATCAGCTAAATAAGCAGGGAATTTAAAGGTCTGTGCTTTACTTGCCTTAATCATATAACCCTTGTCGGCTTCCAGGTATTTTAATGTTCCGCTCCATCCAATAATAGAATCGTAAATAGAGAATAAATTCTGCGATTTTATCACATCTCCATTTTTAGCATCGAAATATGCTAGCGCTTCGTTGGTAAGCTGGTTACGAGTTAAGTTATAAGGGAACCAGTTCCAGTTTACCTGTATTGGGAAAGTCCAGGTATAAAGATTTATAGGAGTACCTTTAATATTTAAATATTGCTGGTTTGCGGTATAAAACTTATACATCTTACTGCTCGATAGTCCTCCATTGGCACTGATAGATCCAGACCAGGTACTTTTTGAAGGTGTACTGATGTCTTTAGTATACACTTCAAGTTGCACCGGAGC
>CANHPJ010000297.1 GCA_947462515.1 Bacteroidota bacterium
GGTAAACCAAATTGATTCAGAACTTCAAACATATATATCACAACATAATAAAAATGAATTATTTCAACGATCAAAAGAGGAGTTAAATTGGATACTAAATTTTCCTTGGGTGTTAAGTGGTTTAAATAGTGATCCATTGAGTTCAAAATATCATTTCACATCTGCAGCTAATGAATTTAAATATATTCCGATTGTTTTGCGAAACGCTCAAAATAAGTTAGTTGCATTTGCACTTTTCAGCAAAAGGAACGACACTTTGAAATTGCCCTATTGTTATTATGATTCTGACAAGATAGAGGAAGTTTTGACACTGGTTCAAAATATGATTTTAGATGAGAAATGTAAAACATTTACAACATTTCTGCCAGTACTTATTGAAAGACTGCAGCAAAAATCAATCGGTTTATACAAAAAGAAGGTAAAAAGACATTTTATTATTTCGAAATTTTTCCCTGATATTAAAGAGCCATTTGAAATACAAGATGGAGATGCTGATTGTGTATTTACCTAAAAACATCAAAAAAACATTCAAAAACTCGACTATTTATTCGATAATAATATCATATTTAGCTAATAAGCCTGCAATTCCATCTGAAGAAAACCTAGCTTTTTTCAGGCTGTTTTTTTCCGGATCTATTATATAATTATAAGAAGTGGTAAAATCTGCTTTGGACAAATTAGATTTATCAAAAAAAGCATTGATCAGGTTGCAGTTGAGAAAAGAAGCAAGCAACAAATCGCATTCAGAAAAACTAGTTTCATTTAAAATACAATTTTTAAAAATGGTTTTATGCAGTTTCCGCTTGTAAAAGGAGGCATATTGTAAATTACAGTTTTCAAAATTCACAGCAAAAAGAAACTCATTACAATTGCTAAAATCTATGCCTGTGAGTTTACTATTAAAAAAATTAACTGTTTTAAGGCTAGTACCTGATAAATTAACCATTGTCAAATTACAATCGATAAACTCACAATCAGTAAACTTAACACAGGCAAGATTGGCATTTGAGAAATTACAATTTTTAAACACACAATCAATAAACTCGGGTGAGTGTACTTTTTTATCAGAACAATCAATATTTTCGAAAGTCTGATTTTCCAAAACCTGAACAGGAAACATAAAACACAAACGTTAAAAAAAACAAAAAGAGTACTAATCAACTATTAACTTCAACTTATAATTTAACATTATAAGCTATGTTCCCCGATGCTAGTTTAAACTGTTGATAACCAAGGTCAAATTGGGCAACAAACAAATCTGCCCATTCTAAAGTGAGAAATCTCCTGACAAATATTGTGAAGAATCTAAGCAAGCATCAATTAACATGAAGGATGTTATTTTATATAACTAAGGCCTTCCTTTGCAGAAACATCCTTAGGAGAATAAAGAAGCACCTTATTAAACAAAACCTTCGCTTCCTTTAGCTGACCTAAAAAATAATTGGACCAGGCGAGCATTTTAAGAGAATCGTAATCGAATGGATATAGATTAACAACGGCAGAAAAGCATTTTTGAGCTTTTTTATAATCTTTTCTAACATAATAAATCATTCCCAACTGATAATTAGCTTTGTTATTTTTAGGATCTATGACCAAAACATCCTCGTACTGTTTTTTAACCTGATCCCAATTACCGAGAGCTATTGCAGGGAGTGTATACCCAAATTTAGCTTCAACAGACAAAGGCATAATTGACATCGCTTTCTGGTAATAATTGACAGCTTCGGTAAACGAGCCAGAGTAATAATAGAGCCATCCCAAACGCAGATTAGTTTCGTAAGAATTTTCATTTTCCTTATAAACCTCTTTGATTGCATTAATTGATTTATTGTATTGTCCTGCATATTCAAACTCATAGCTTCTAGCAAAAGCCTGGATCAATTTATCATTTTCCTGACCGGCAAAAGCAAAGTTTAAACTATTTAACAATAGCGCTAGCATGGTAATTTTTAATGTTTTCATAATTGAAGATTATTTATTGAAATTTAAAATTTAATTTTTATTCCGGTTAACAAGGTTGTAAACTTATAATTTAAATTAGGATAAATAGTATATCCCGCTTCGGTCTTTTTTTCAGGCCGCTGCCTATCTTCAAATTGATAGTAGGCATATAAATTTATTTTAGCGTTTACATCAAACGAAAACAATCCAGAAAGTTTATAATTTGTAATATCCAAAGAATTGTTTAACAGATAGGAATTTGAGTTGGCAATATTTATTACTTCATTTCCTTTACAGTATTCGAGAGATAAAAGTGCTTTTCCAAAAGCTAGGGAAAGAGCATGTCTATAAACCGGATAACCTGAATTACCGGGAGACTTATGGTAATTAAAGGTGGAAGTATAGCACAATTTATTGTTGGCAAAAGGGTAATAAGAAATAGAAGCTCCCTTTTGAGTATAAATGGAGTCAAATGAA
The DNA here is from genome assembly GCA_947462515.1 of Bacteroidota bacterium. Classification (GTDB taxonomy): domain Bacteria; phylum Bacteroidota; class Bacteroidia; order JACCXN01; family JACCXN01; genus CANHPJ01. The sequence continues at coordinate 2,419 of CANHPJ010000297.1, forward strand.
ATAGAATCGTTTAAGCTGGAATAAGTGGCAAATGGAGTAATAGAAAAGTGGGCAAATCTTTTTGAGAGCATAATTCCTGTAGCAAAATCGTTATTTTTTGTAATAATAGCTGATGATCCCGGTTGATTATTACTTTGGTCGACTGTAATATTTAAATAATGGAAAGTCGGGTTTAGATTAAGACTTGGTGTTATCTGATAATTTAGTACTGCATAAAACTGTTTTTGATTAAGTGCCACGGTAGTTTTGGTTTCTACATTGGTGTAAGAATCAGTATAAGAAAATATTTTATCTTGAGTTAGTATTGAAAATGCTTCAGCAACAGAAATACGTTTATTGATTTGTTGACCAGTTCCTAATTCATAAAAATTAATCTTACCAACTTCGGCATTAGTAGAAGATATAAAACGGGTACCACCTTCTATCCTTATATCAGTGATAGGATTAAATTTTGATTCATTTGTTTTTTTCAACAGATCTTGATCAAATCGTCGGGAAGCGAGTTTAGCACCGGTATAATTTCCAGAAAACAAATTACTGTAGTAAAGATACTCTAAGGCTAATTGATCGTAGGAATTAAACTTTAGCGTTTTTTCAAATTCAGAGGCAGCTTTTCGATATTTACCTTGTTGAAAAAACGCTATCGACATTCTTAAATGCAGGGCATAATAATCAGTTCCGGATTGAATTATTTTTTGAGAAAAAGAGATCAATTGAGTCCAGTCTTTATCAAAATACAACTCCATACTTTTTGTTTCAATCTCGCCATAAGACATAGTTTCCTGAGCTTTAAGGTTAAAGGAAAACAAAAA
>CANHPJ010000298.1 GCA_947462515.1 Bacteroidota bacterium
CAAAGACCTAAGGGGAAATATTATAATGCCCGTACCTTATTAAGTGCGGTTTATCTTTTGCTTTTTTTTAGCATTCCTTTTATTAGGATAGAAGATGTGCCACTTTTTCAATTCGATATACTAGAGCGAAAGTTTATATTTTTTAGTGTGGTATTCTGGCCTCAGGATTTTTTCATCTTTGGCATTGGCATGCTCACATTTATTCTATTTATTGTATTGTTTACCGTTGTTTACGGAAGAATATTCTGTGGCTGGGTTTGTCCACAAACCATTTTCATGGAAATGGTTTTTCGACGAATAGAATATTGGATAGAAGGGGATGCTACTCATCAAAAACTGTTGAATAAACAACCTAACAATATTAATAAGCTCAGCAAAAAAGCCTTTAAACATCTTGTTTTTCTGGCCATTGCATTTTTAATTGCCAATACTTTTTTAGCTTATATAATTGGCACCGACGAGCTTTTTAAAATAATCAATGAGCCCGTTTCCTTGCATAAAAAAGGCTTTGTTGCTATACTAATTTTTACGGGTGTTTTTTATTGGGTCTACTCTTGGTTTAGAGAGCAGGTATGTCTCATCGTTTGTCCTTATGGCAGGTTGCAAGGAGTGATGCTCGACAAAAACTCCATTTTAATTGCCTATGATTATATCAGGGGAGAACCGCGCAGTTTGTTTAAGAAGAATGAAACCAGAACAAAGGGTGATTGCATTGATTGTAAACAATGTATCAAGGTTTGTCCGGTAGGTATTGATATCAGAAATGGAACGCAATTGGAATGCGTAAACTGCACCGCTTGTATAGATGCCTGCGATACCATGATGGAGGGCGTTGGATTGGAAAAAGGCCTTATTCGTTACGATTCGGAAAACGGAATTGCTAACCGGGAGAAATTAAAAATTACACCCCGCATAATGGCGTATACCTCTGTTTTATTGGTTTTAATAGGTGTTTTTATCGCGCTGTTAGCCACCAGAAAAGATGTGGATGCCACTATTTTGAGAACACCGGGTATGCTTTTTCAAAAACAAGGTGAAAATCAAATCAGTAATCTCTACAACATTAAAATCATCAATAAAACCTTAAAAGATGTTCCGGTTACCTTAAAAATAGAATCCGGAAAAGGACTTATAAAAATGGTGGGTAAAGATATTCTGGTGAAAAAAGATTCTAAAACCGAAAGTGAGTTTTTTATCATCATTGATAAAAAAGATATAAAAGATCGTAAAACAAAGTTGGTAATTGGCTTGTATTCAGGTTCAAAGAAAATAGAAACCATCAAGACTAATTTTTTAGGACCTATAACTTTAAAAAAACAAACGGCATGAGTTGGGGCATAAAAATAACAATACTTTATATTGGCTTTGTAGTATTAATTGTTACTATGGTTGCTATGACCATGAGCCAAAAAGTAGATTTGGTTTCGAAAGATTATTATGCTCAGGAACTAAAATTTCAGGATAAAATTGACCAATCAAACAGAGCCAATGCTTTAATCGAGCCTCTAAATTGGATGGTTTCCAATGGAAAAATTGAAATTAATTTTCCTAAGGAGTTTAAAAATCAAAAAATTACAGGAACAATAAATCTTTTCAGGCCTTCAGATGCTTCGCTCGACAAAAAAATTGCAGTATCATCAATGCAAAATGGAAAACAAATCATTTCCACTAGCACCTTAAAAGCCGGAGTTTATAAAATTCAAATAGAATGGAAAGTAGGCGATGAATCTTTTTATAACGAAGGAGTGATTAAAATTTAAAGCAATTCCTCAACCTCAACCTCAACCTCAATCTCAAAAAATGTTCCTCTTAGCTGCAATATCACTTGGTTTTTTAGGCAGTTTTCATTGTGTGGGAATGTGTGGGCCAATAGCATTGGCAATTCCTATAAAAGACAATTCTTTCATATTCAGGTTATTGGGCAGTTCCATTTATAACTTGGGTAGGGTAGTAACTTATTTTATAATGGGATTATTGTTTGGATTAATAGGGCAGACCTTTGCTATTGCTGGTTTTCAAAATATACTGTCTGTAACACTAGGTCTTTTAATTCTTGTTGTTTTGCTGTTGCCAGACCTTATACCAAGAGCAAAACAGCCTAAATTTATTACCTCCTTTTTAGCTGCTCTTAAAACCAATATTCGCCGGCAGTTTGGAATTCATAGCAACAGTTCATTGTTTTTTATAGGCCTGTTAAATGGTTTACTGCCATGTGGCCTGGTATATATGGGTATTGCCGGTTCTATTGCAACAGGCGATATTATAAAAGGCAGTTTGTTTATGGCCACCTTCGGCTTAGGAACCCTGCCGGCAATGATTTTGGTAAGCTTGAGTCAAAATTTAATTAGTTTAAAGCTAAGATCTCAAATAAGAAAAGCTGTTCCGGTATTTATTGGCACCATGGCTCTTTTATTAATATTACGAGGTCTTAATTTAGGAATTCCATATCTGAGCCCTAAAATTATTAACCAAAATGGAAATTCCAAACACCAATGCTGCAGCAAGAAAGCGAATTAGAATTTATGCTCTTTACTAGAAACAAGTTCTTGCCAACATGAAAGATTTCTATTTCTGAAAATGATTAAATAATCTTGGATTTTCTGAAATCTCCAAATCAAACATCGCTTAGTAAAAATTTCTTAAAAATGATTTAATGAACATAAGAGTAACAAAAGAGTTCAATTTCGAAATGGCTCATGCCTTATTTGCTTATGATGGGCCTTGTAAAAACATACACGGACATTCTTATCAGCTCGCTATAACGGTAAAAGGAAAACCAATTAGTGATACCTCAAATATCAAACAAGGCATGGTAATCGATTTTTCAGTTATTAAGAAGATTGTAAATAAGGTAATTATCGAAAAATACGACCATGCCCTAGTTCTAAATAAAGCTGATGCCACCATTTTTAATGAACTGCGAAATCATAAATTGATACTTACAGGTTACCAGCCAACCTGCGAAAATTTGTTGATAGATTTTGTAAATCAAGTTAAAATCGAAATCCCGAAAAACATTCACCTTCAATATGTTAAATTAAGAGAGACTGGCACATCCTATGCCGAATGGCACTCAGAAGATAATTAAGCTCATGAAAAACCTCATAGATAAATATAATATTCCTGCTCCTCGTTATACCAGTTATCCAACGGTGCCTTATTGGGATGAAATTTCACCAACTCCCGAGCAATGGGGTAAATTGGTGAAAGATACTTTTCA
>CANHPJ010000299.1 GCA_947462515.1 Bacteroidota bacterium
GATGCTATACCGGCGCCATATCATCACAGCAATATAGATTCAGATGAACTACTTTATTATGTTGATGGAGATTTTATGAGCAGAAATGACATACATAAAGGTCAAATAACATTGCATCCGGGAGGATTGCCACATGGTCCGCATCCTGGAGCAATAGAAAGAAGTGTAGGGAAAAAAGAGACCAATGAGTTAGCGGTTATGATAGATCCTTTTAAGCCGGTAATGATTACCCAGGAGGCTTTGAGTCTGGAAATAAAGGATTATTACAAATCATGGGTTAATCAGCCAATGCATGCTTAAAAAATTGTCTAACATTTTTAATAACAGGTAAATATGGAAACAAAAAATTTAAAAAACATAGAAAATTACGCTTACGGACTAGAAAAAATATTTGACAAGGCACAGGATTTTCTTCCCATTAACGGCACGGATTATGTTGAATTATACGTAGGCAATGCCAAGCAAGCAGCACATTATTATAAAACGGCTTTTGGTTTTCAATCGCATGCCTATTTGGGATTGGAGACAGGGGTAAAAGACAGGACCTCGTATGTGTTAAAGCAGGATAAGATAAAGTTGGTATTAACCACGCCTTTAAATTCTGAGAGTGAGATTGGCCAGCACATCAAAAAACATGGTGATGGTGTTAAGGTGATTGCGTTATGGGTGGATGATGCAAGAAAATCATATGAAGAAACTATAAAAAGAGGCGCAAAAACCTATTTTGAACCTCGTGTTGAAAAAGATGAAAACGGCGAAGTTGTGCGTGCCGGTATTCATACCTATGGTGAAACTGTTCATGTTTTTGTGGAGCGTAAAAACTATAACGGGTCATTTTTACCGGGTTATCAAGCATGGCATAGCGATTACAATCCTATTTCGACAGGGTTAAAATACATAGATCATATGGTTGGGAATGTTGAGTTGGGACAAATGAATACCTGGTCGAAATTTTACGAAGAGGTTATGGGATTTGCCAATTTGATCACCTTTGATGATAAGGATATTTCTACCGAATACACGGCCTTAATGAGCAAGGTGATGACTAATGGTAATGGCCGCATTAAATTTCCTATAAATGAACCAGCCGATGGAAAGAAAAAATCTCAAATTGAGGAATACATTGATTTTTATGATGGAGCAGGTTGCCAGCACATTGCAGTAGCTACCGATGATATTGTGTTTACCATATCTGAAATGCGCAAACGCGGGGTAGAGTTTTTGCATGTTCCGGGCGATTATTACGACACCGTATTTGGACGAGTTGGTGTGATAGATGAGGATATAGAAACCTTAAAAAGTTTAGGTATTATGGTTGACAGGGATGAAGATGGGTATTTGTTGCAGATTTTCACCAAGCCAGTAGAGGACCGTCCTACTTTATTTTTCGAAATAATTCAAAGAAGGGGAGCCAATTCATTTGGAAAAGGAAATTTTAAGGCATTATTCGAGTCAATAGAGGCAGAGCAAGCCAAAAGAGGAACATTATAAAATCAAATTATGCTACAGCCATTCAACTTACAAAAGTGGATAGATGAAAATTCTCATAGACTTAAGCCACCGGTAAATAACTTAGAGATATATAAAGATTCAGATTTTATAGTGATGGTTATTGGAGGTCCCAACGCAAGGAAGGACTTCCATTATAACGAAGGGGAAGAATTTTTTTATCAACTCAAAGGCGATATGACATTGCCTATTATAAAAGAGGGTGTGCGCTCGGAAATTATCATAAAAGAAGGCGAAGTTTTTATGCTGCCACCAAGGGTTTATCATTCTCCTCAGCGTTTTAAAGATACCATTGGACTTGTTATAGAGCGAAACAGAACCGAGTCAGAATTGGATTCATGTACCTGGTTTTGTGATAAGTGCAACGAGCAACTATATGCCGAGCAGTTTCATCTTTCTGATATAGTAGGTCAGCTGGAGGTTTTACTTAAAAAGGTATATGATTCGCAAGAAATAAGGACATGTAAAAAGTGTGGAACAATTATGGAGGTTCCGGAACACAATTATTAAAATATGATAGAAAATACGATGGGCAAAAATTATAACAAGTGTTTTTGTCTTAAAATAGAATGAAAAAGCTATGAATAATAAAACAGCAACTATAATAGGTTCGGGTTTGGTAGGTTCATTATGGGCCGTTTATTTAGCCAAGGCGGGTTATCAGGTAAATACTTACGACAGAAGATCAGATTTGAGAAATACCATACTATCTAAAGGTAAGTCGATTAATTTAGCTACCTCTTATAGAGGTTGGAAAGCCTTGGATATGCTTGGAATAGGAGATTCCATTCGTGAAATTGCCATACCCATGTATAATAGAACCATACATGGTTTAGATGGGTCTATTTCGAGCTTACCCTATGGAAAAGATGGGGAGGCAATTTACTCGGTAAGCAGGGGAGAAATTAATGCCAAACTACTTGAAATAGCAGGTAAAAATGATGGAGTTAATTTAAATTTTGATTTCGATTGTATATCAGCCAACACCAAAACAGGACAGTTTCAATTAAAAAATATTAAAACAGGGGAGATTACCGATCGTCAATCGGATTTATTATTTGCCACCGATGGTGCTTTTTCGGCTGTTAGATATCATGGTTTTCAAAAGCTAGATCGTTTTAGTTATAGTCAGCATTATATTGAGGATGGTTATAAAGAAATATTACTTCCGGCCAACGAAAATGGAACACATAAATTAGAAACGAACAGCTTGCATATATGGCCACGCGGTAGATTTATGCTTATTGCGCTGCCAAATTTCGATGGTTCGTTTACCTGTACTTTATTTATGCCTTTTGATAATCATGAATATTGTTTCAATAAGCTAGATAGCCGCGTGCAGGTGGAGGAATTTTTTAAAAATGTATTTCCAGATTTTTATGATTTAATGCCAAATGTAGCCGATCACTGGCAGGAGCATCCACTTTCTGCTCTTGCTTTGATACGTTGTTATCCATGGACAGATGGAAAGATGGCCTTGATGGGCGATGCAGCACATGCTACCGTGCCATTTTTTGGTCAAGGCATGAATTGTGGTTTTGAAGATTGCACCATTTTATGGGAATTGATGCAGCAGCATCAGGAAAATTGGCCGGTGATATTTAAAGAATATGAAAAGGAGCGAAAGCCCAATTGCGATGCCATGCAGGATTTATCGATGCAAAATTACCTGGTGATGCGCGATGAGGTAA
>CANHPJ010000300.1 GCA_947462515.1 Bacteroidota bacterium
TAAATCGCCGGAATAAGCTGAAACAGTATGCTTAGAGTAGCGTTTTTCGAAAGTTAAAAAATCTATAAATTCAGGAATGTACATAAAATAAAAAAACAAACCTAAAATAGTGAAATTAATTAAAATAACACAATAGGTTTGTTTTAAATTATTTTTTTTTATTTACTATTCTTCTTGAATCTGAAGTTTTTGTTTGTAAACAGCTTTAATAATCTCTTCTCTTCTAACAACTGATGGTTTAGTAAACTTTTGTCTTTCACGAAGTTCTTTTACAACACCCGTTTTTTCAAATTTTTTCTTGAACTTTTTTAGAGATTTTTCGATAGATTCTCCTTCTTTAACCGGAACTATAATCATAAATATTTATTGTTTATTATTTAAATTCAAAATATAGATTGCAAAGATAGAAATTGAAAATCAATAATCAAAAAATCCAGGTTACATTTTTTTATTAATATCTAAACTAATATAACTCTGGGTATTAAGAATTAAAAGATTATCATAATTCGTAAAAACTATTCCAAGGTTACAAAAAACCAACCTAGATTAAACCAACCTAATATGACCTTCTTGGCTTATCAGTCCTTGGTCTTGACCCAGTTCTGGGTTTGGAATCAAAATTATTTTTAGATTCGTATTTTGGTTTTTCGAATGAAGATCGATTATTTTCTTTATTTCCAGATCCACCAAATTCTCTCCTTCCTCCTGTTCTACCAAAAGACTTCCCGCTTGATGAGGAATCATCTTTCTTAGCTGAAATTTCAACCTTTATTTTCCTACCATTAAAAGTTTGCTCATTTAACGATGAAAGTATAACATCTTCACTTGTTGATTCAACATCAAAAAATGAAAAACTATTTTTAACATCGATTCTTCCGATATCATTACCACGAACACCTGAGGCATCGCAAATCATTCGTAATAGTTGAGACTTATTGATATCATCCAATTCGCCTACATTAATAAAAAATCTTGTTTTAGTATCATCAAAATTTCTTCCATTTTCGGAACGACGCGCTTCTTTAGAAGTATTTACGTTAATATCCGGAGCATTTTTGTAGTAACTCAAAAAGCGATTAAACTCAATACTAACGAATTTTTTTATAAGCTCTTCTTTTGAAAGATCATCTAACTCTTTGTAAACGTTATCGATGTATGGTTCAATCTCTTGCTCACTAACTTGAACATCATGAACTCTTTTTATTAAGCTAAAAAGTTGTTTTTCACAAACCTCAAAACCATTTGGAATCAATTTTTGAGTAAACTTAGTTTTCAATATTCGCTCCAAATCCCTAATTTTCCCTACCTCACGCATGTTTACGATAGCCATTGACACACCCGTTTTACCTGCCCTTGCAGTTCTACCGCTTCTATGTGTATAATTCTCTATGTCATCAGGTAATGAAAAATGAATTACGTGAGTGATGTTATTAACATCTATTCCTCTAGCTGCCACATCAGTTGCAACTAATATTTGAAGCGCTTTTGATCTAAAGCGTTCCATAACTCTATCACGTTGCATTTGGCTTAAATCACCGTGTAAGGAATCGGCATTATAACCATCCTTCATTAATTTTTCTGCTATCTCTTGAGTTTCGATTTTAGTACGACAAAAGATCATTCCAAAAATATCCGGATTACAATCAACCAATCTTTTCAATGCCAAATATCTGTCTCTTGCGTGCACAGGATAATACTCATGAGAGATATTCACAGCACTACTGTTTTTAGCACCCACAGAAACTTCAAAAGGATTATTCATGAAAGTTTTTGCTATACGGGCAACTTCTGCAGGCATTGTAGCAGAGAACAACCAGGTATTTTTTTCTTTGGGTGTAGTATCTAGAATAATATCCAATTCATCTTTAAAACCCATGTCCAACATTTCATCCGCTTCATCAAGAACTACCCATCTAACTTCAGAAAGATCAGCTTTCTTGCGTCTGATCATATCTGCCATTCTTCCCGGGGTAGCAACGATAATCTGCGCCCCACGTTGAATCAATTTTATTTGAGTTTCAATACTAGCGCCACCATAGACAGGAACAATGTTTGTACCTTGAAAATATTTACTGTAATTGGTAAGATCTTTAGTGATCTGAACACACAATTCACGTGTTGGGCACAAAATTAAGGCCTGAGTTTTTTTACTATTAAAGTCAACTTTTTGTATAAGAGGAATTCCAAATGCTGCAGTTTTTCCTGTACCTGTTTGGGCTAAACCAACTAAATCAGTAGTTTCGTTCAATAAAGCAGGAATGGCTTTTTCCTGAATTGGGGAAGGAGTTTCAAAACCTAAATCAGTAATTGCTTTTACGATTTTTTCATCAATACCTAACGCTTCAAAATTATTCATTTAAATGTTTTTTTATTTTTATTAACTGCAAAATTAAGAATATTTATTGGATTTATAAGCATTTCAGACAAATTAGAGATTAAAGACGAGAAGCATTAACATGTAAAAACAAAAAAATAGCCATCATCTAAAAAGATAATGGCTATAAAAAAAGTAAATCTATAAGCCGGGTTTTGTCAATTCGCCATAAGCGAAAAGTTCTATCATTTATCTAGGCCATGGATTACTCCATGGCTCAAGCAGTCTACCCTTTCTGGCCAAGTCGAATAAATCGAATAAATTAACCGAGCAGTTAATATTTGCATAAGCAAAAAACCAGAATTTATTTGACCTTTCAACCCACGGGGTTTACCCCTTACCTATGTCACCACAAATAAGCGTGAGCTCTTACCTCACGTTTTCACCCTTACCAGATATTTCTAAATGGCGGTATAGTTTTCTGCGGCACTTTCCGTATTTCAAAAATGAAATCCTTCCCGTTAGGAAGCGTGGCTCTCTGTGTTGCCCGGACTTTCCTCTCCGCAAAATGCGCAGCGATAGAACGATTTACAATATTTATTAATAAAACTTACTTTAATCTAACTTCAGTGGCTCCAAAACCATATTTGCTATATGAAGCATCAAAAAAATCAACACCTGAGTAACTATGGAGAATTTTACGTATTTCTGATTTTAACACTCCATTACCTACACCATGAATAACTACCAATTTTGACAGTTTATTACGAATAGCGGCTTCTAGTTTTGATTGAAAAAAATTCAACTGTATTACAATTATCTCACCATTGGAGAGATATTTATGCTGCCCAATCAAATTTTCTATATGCAAATCAATTTCTTGA
>CANHPJ010000301.1 GCA_947462515.1 Bacteroidota bacterium
TAAAAAGAGATTACAGCGACCTTTCAGATGATCAATTTCAATTGTTTTCTGCTACCGATTTTGGTGGGTTGCTCGTTGATGGATTTGGAGATGGAGTTTGGGCAAACGCAATTAATTGTGGGAGTCTTCAAATGATAAACGCAACCGTATTTGGAACTTTACAGGCCTCCAGAACACGTATCTCTAAAACCGAGTACATTTCCTGTCCATCATGCGGCAGAACACTTTTTGATTTACAGGAAACGACAGCAAAAATCAGAAAAAGAACTGATCACCTAAAAGGAATTAAAATAGGGATTATGGGTTGCATCGTTAACGGTCCCGGTGAAATGGCTGATGCTGACTATGGTTATGTTGGAACGGGAGCAGGTAAAATAACCCTCTACAAAGGAAAAGAAGTTGTTAAAAAGAACATTGCTTCAGATAATGCTGTAGATGAGCTTATTGAGCTTATAAAAACGCATGGCGATTGGGTAGAAAAAGTTTAGCATTATTTTGGATTGATTAGTTTATATCAAGGTAATCTCAAGAACCAATCCTTGTTTTAACTTATTGATAATGAAGCTGAATATTAAAAATACTTTGTCGTGATTATTTCTTAAGTAAACGTATGTTTCTAGCCTATACATAAGAAATAATTTATACGGAACAACAACAAGACACTTGTTTTGAACATATTGAAATGATTTTAATACCTTTATAGCTAAATTTTATTCCCATGCCTCCAAAAAATGATCATAAGAGCGATTTCAAAGAAAGCCACTCTAAAGAAACTCTTGCTAAAAAAGTCATTGGAGCATTAGAAAAATATGTTACCAGAACATTCAATTATAAGCAGGTTGCCGGTTTATTACATATTACTGATTTGCATGAAAAAAAGCTAATCAACGAAATCCTGGATGAGCTTACAGAAAAGGGTTTAATAGAACAAATACACAGAGGTAAATTTAAACTTAATGTTATACCACCTTATTTTACCGGAGTGGTTCATGTTAAAGGTAGTGGAAATGTATCTGTTATCTGCGATGAAATGACTGATGAGATAATAATACCACCCAAAATGGTAAATACAGCCCTTCATGGAGATACCGTAAAAGTATATGTGTTTAATAACAGAAAGGGTCATATTGTTGAAGGCGAAATAGTTGAAGTTGTTTCACGGGCACAGAAAGACATTGTTGGAACCTTACAGATCTCGAAACGGTTTGCATTCTTAATACCAAGCAGTTCTAAAATTCATTTCGACTTGTTCATTCCTTTAGATAACTTAAATGGTGCCAAAGATGGACAAAAAGTAATTGGTCAAATTACTGACTGGCCTAGTGGAAGCAAAAATCCTTTTGGGAAGATAATTGCAGTTTTAGGCGAACCTGGAAATAACAATGTTGAAATGCATGCCATTTTAGCGGAATTTGATCTGCCTTATTCGTTTCCTGAAGAATTAGAGGAAATGGCCTCCAAAATACCTGATCAGATTACCCCGGAAGAAATCGCTAAAAGAAAAGATTTTAGAGATACTTTGACCTTCACAATAGATCCAGTTGATGCTAAAGATTTTGACGACGCTTTGTCAATAAAAAAACTTGAGAATGGAAATTGGGAAATAGGTGTACATATTGCGGACGTTTCTCATTATGTGATAACCGGTGGAGCAATTGACAAAGAAGCGTATGAGCGGGCAACATCGGTTTACCTCGTTGACAGAGTTGTTCCTATGCTTCCGGAAAAACTATCCAATTTAGTTTGTTCTCTTCGTCCTAACGAAGAAAAACTGTGTTTTTCAGCGGTTTTTGAGCTCGATAATGATGCTAATATAATTTCAGACTGGTTTGGAAAAACAATTATAAATTCAGACAGAAGATTTACATACGAAGAAGCACAAAAAATAATTGAAAACAAGGAAGGCGATTATGCTGATCAAATCAACATTATGAATGGTTTGGCAGTAAAATTAAGAGAAAGAAGAATGAAGACTGGGTCAGTGGACTTCAGCTCCATAGAGGTGAAGTTTCATTTGGATGAAATAGGAAATCCAACAGGTGTTTATTTTAAAGAGCAAAAAGACTCTAATAAACTTATAGAAGACTTTATGCTTTTGGCAAACAGAAAAGTTGCTGAATTAGTTGGTTCGTTAAAATCAGATAAGACAGGAAAGCTTAAAGCTTCTGACAATCTATTTGTATATAGAATACATGACTCTCCTGATGAAGATAAACTGAATAATTTTTCAAGGTTTGTTGGTCGATTTGGATATAAAATCTCAACGAAATCAGACGTACAAATCCTTAATTCTCTAAACAAACTCTTAAAAGATGTTGAGGGAACAAAAGAAGAAAACCTTATTAGCCAGCTGGCTATAAGAACAATGGCAAAAGCTATATATACGACAAAAAACATTGGGCATTACGGATTGGGATTCGACTATTACACGCATTTTACATCACCTATACGTCGCTACCCGGACTTAATGGTTCATCGACTATTGTCGCAGTATTTAGATAAAGGAAACACTAAAGAAAACGATCTGGAAGAAAAATGCAAGCACTCTTCAGAGATGGAAAAAAAGGCAGCTGATGCAGAAAGAGCTTCTATAAAGTACAAACAAGCCCAATACTTGGAAAAACAAATAGGAAAGACATTTGACGGTTTAATTTCTGGTGTCACAGAATGGGGAATTTATGTTGAGATAATAGAGAACAAGTGCGAGGGGATGATAAGACTAAAGGATTTAGACGATGATTTCTATACATATGACGAAGAAAACTATTGTGTGATTGGGAAAAGAACAAAGAAAAAATATCAACTAGGAGACAAATTGGCGATAAAAGTGAGGAGAGTAGATCTGATGAAAAAACAAATTGATTTTCAGATTGTTGATAGGGATTACTTCTGATAACTAATGTCATAATCAGCCAAAATTCAAAAACTTATAGAGAGGCATATTTACACAAATGAAACCCTTTTCAAGGTCCGGATTAAAACGAAGAAAAAAGAGAGACAAAAGAAATATTTTTAGAGCTCTGTTTATTTTTATGATTTTTTCGTCTATAAACATCGTGTTTAACATCATTGTTGACCGACCTAAGAATGCTGTTCCATTTATTCTGGGTATATTTTTACCATTATTTTATGCTGTATTCTATTTTATAACTAAAAGAATTAAATACAAATATAAGATACAGTCAAATTCCTATATA
>CANHPJ010000302.1 GCA_947462515.1 Bacteroidota bacterium
ATAAAGAATAAAAACAAAATAGGCTGTCTCAAATTTGAGACAGCCTATTTTGTTTTATACGAATAAGATTGATAATCAATAAAGGATTATCCCCTTAAAACAGCGCCTAGCTTTTCTTCGAAGGTCTTTTGAAACTTTTCCATAACCTTGTCAATCTGCTTATCAGTTAAGGTTTTTTCTTCATCCTGTATGATAAAACTAACCGCATACGACTTCTTGCCTTCAGGCAGTTTATCACCCTGATAAACATCAAATAAACTCACCTCTTTCAATAATGTTCTTTCGGATTGGATAGCCAGCTGTTCTATTTGTTCAAACTTAACAGACTTATCAAGAAGCAAGGATAAATCTCTGCGTACAGTTGGAAATTTGGATACTTCCTTGAACATGATTTTTGTTTTACCCGCCAGTTCAAATAATTTATTCCAGTTAAAATCAGCATAAAACACCTCTTGGGCTATGTCGAAAGATTTTAATAATTTTTGATTTACCAAGCCAAATTCCACCAATAAATTTTTGTTTGAAGAAATTGAAAGTCCATAACCAAAAATATCGTTGTTAACTTCGCTATATGAATGGTTTGTTATACCCAGTCGATTTAATATTGAAATAACATAGCCTTTTAATTGGTAGAAGTTCGCATTTGTATTTTGGCTATTCCAGCTTTCGGCCATTTGACGACCTGTTATCCAAATATTTAAATGAGAATTTTCAGTATATTTTTTACTTACATTTTCTGCTTCTTTATTTACTAAGTGATATGATTTACCAAACTCATAGAACTTAAGATCAGGATTTTTTCTATTCTGATTGTATGCAATAGATTCCAATCCGCCAAAAAGCAAGGTCTGGCGCATCACATTTAAATCGCTACTTAGTGGGTTTAATATATTAACCGACTGTGACTTATCTACATTCTCGACATAATTTGCATAATCACTTTTGGTAAGTGAGTTATTCATTATTTCTTTAAATCCTTTGTCGCTTAAAAGGTTAGATATCAAATCCTGCAATTTTTCCTTGTCTGGTTTTGGATGATATGATAAGCTCGAATGAACCTCCTGAGGAATTTCTATATTGTTATAACCATATATACGCAGTATCTCTTCAACCACATCGACATCTCTTTGCACATCAACTTTAAAAACAGGTATAGCCAAAACCAAGCCTTCGGCAGATTCTGAAGTTATTTCAATACCCAAGGAAGTAATGATGTTTTTAATTATGGATCTGTCTATAATTTTGCCAATTAGTTTATCACACCTCAAAAAAGGAAGTTCTACTTTAAATGGCTCAATTGGATTAGGATAAAAATCAGTTATGTCAGAAGATACCTTGCCGCCTGCAATCTCTTGTATTAATAGCGCAGCGCGCTTAAGAGCATATAAAGTCATGGCAGGATCTGTACCTCGCTCGAAACGGAAGGAGGCATCTGTCTTTAAACCATGTAATTTGGATGTTTTACGAACTGAAACAGGATTAAAATAAGCGCTCTCCAAAAATATGGAAGTTGTTTGTTCGCTTATTCCTGATGCAGCACCGCCAAACACTCCTGCTATACACATTGGCTTATCGGCATCGCATATCATCAAATCGTTTTCAGAAAGCTTTCTTTCTGCCTTATCTAGAGTAGTAAAGCTTGTATCCCGGTTTACCTTTTGAACGAAAATCTTGTCCCCACTTATTTTATCAGCATCAAACGCATGCAAAGGCTGACCTAATTCGTGTAAAACATAATTGGTAATATCAACAATATTATTGATGGTTTTAACACCAATGGATTTTAATCTATTTTGAAGCCAGGCAGGTGATTGCTCTATTTTAACTCCTGTAATAGTTAAGCCTGAATACCTCGGGCAGGCATCTTGAGCTTTAACCTCAACAGATATATTTCTCGAATGATTATCGATTTTAAACTCGTTTACAGAAGGCAAAACAAGTGAAACTTGCGTGTGGGCATATTTTGGATTAGTATTTAATACCGCTGCTAAGTCGCGCGCCACTCCATAATGAGAGGCAGCATCAGCTCTATTTGGTGTCAAGCCTATTTCAAAAATATAATCAGTCTCTACTTTGAAATAATCGGCTGCCGGCATACCTACCTCTACGGCAGGATCTAAAACCATAATGCCTTCATGCGAGGCGCCCAAGCCAATTTCATCTTCGGCACATATCATTCCTTCAGAGAGCATTCCTCTTATTTTCGATTTTTTTATCTCAAACGGTGCACCTTCGCTAGGATATAAATTGGCGCCTATTGTAGCTACCACCACTTTTTGACCGGCCTGTACATTCGGGGCTCCACAAACTATATTTAGCAATTCTCCCCTGCCAACATCAACAGTGGTAACACTTAATCTATCAGCATCAGGATGTTTTTCCCTGGTTTTAACCTCTCCTATCACCAAACCTTCCAAGCCACCTGCCATGGATTGAAATTTCTCAACACTCTCTACCTCCAGGCCGCAATCGGTAAGTAATATAGAAACCTCATCGGGGTTCAAATTAATATTTAAATAATTTTTTAACCAGTTATATGAAATAGTCATGTAAATATTTTTTTAGAGCAACAAAAGTAAACATTAATTGAAAGATAGTAAAGTCTAAAAAAACAGAACTTGGACTTAATTAAACTATTTTTTGAGCTTAATCTCATCTTTGAATTTCTACTTGTTTTAAAGTTAATTCTTTGAGATGATTTGCCATGAAAAAGCATCGCGAAAATGAATGCGCACAAAATCCTATTGCATTAAAAAAATAAGATGGAATTTACTTTAATTTAAAAAATAACTACGGGAAAAAAGATGTTAAAAAGCAAACTAACGAAATAATTCAAGCTTTATCACTCCTGCTAATTTATTACCTTAGCTTCAAGCAAATAATTGACATAAATAAATTCATACAAACCACTTGAACTCAATTTATGTGTCAGGCTACTTTGAAATAAATAACAAAAAGACTGAATGAACTTTCCTGATATTTTCACAGATTATACCTCCTTGACAATCCTCGCATTGATAATTTTTTCATTTGTGGCGGGATTCATCGATGCAGCTGTTGGGGGAGGGGGACTTATTCAACTGCCTGCATTGCTGATAAACCTGCCAAACGAAACTTTACCTACTCTTTTTGGAACCAATAAAACTGCCGCTTTATCAGGAACTTCCGTTGCCGCCTACCAATATTCCAAACGAAT
>CANHPJ010000303.1 GCA_947462515.1 Bacteroidota bacterium
CTTGGAGAGGCAATGAACACAAATACGAAAACTGCATTTATTACAAATTAACCACCTGGTAGATTTTGCATTATATTGCTTTTTGCACCACTGGCAAGGTATTAAGTCAAATGGCTTAAGCGAATTTTCTATCAGTTTTTTTTCACTCTTAGCATTTTTTGAACATAAGCTGCAGGTTGAATTAGATTTTAATGCGCTGCTTGAAAATGCAAATGAAACACATATAATCAAAAAAGCTAAAGCAAGGAATCTTAATTTCCGAACAAACAAAGTATTTAATTTCATAATATATTTTTTAAAGATTCCTAAAATTAAATTTTAAGTTTTGCTCTAGCTATTTTTATTATTGTTTGCAGAGTAGTCTCTGCTATTTTTTCAAAAGATTTGTCTTTAAAAGTTTCCTTGATATCCCTTATAACAGAATCTAAACTTTCAAATTCCTTCTCAACCTTCAATTTACTTCTATCATTATTAATAGCTACAATTAGTGGTTCAACATTAGATTTTAAAAGAATAAAATCTACAATATTCAAAAATTCTGTATATTTTAATATTAGTTGATTTTTATTCAGAGAATAATCAATTGATGAACCAGACTCCACAACGATTCTTTCAATTAATCTATGCACATGCAAATCATCAATATGTATTCTAACTTTTCCATTTTCCTTATCCTCAGTCTCTATTTTTTTTCCATCTAAAGCATTAAAAATTAATTTCAAATTATCATAATCGGATAAATCTAAGTTTAAAAATTTAGCCGATCTGATCATCTCTAAATTTCTCAATTTTGAAGGTGTTATTTTTAACATCCTCATTAAATCATAGCTATTCTTATATTTAGATTTATCAATATTTATTAATAAATGATGAAAAATATATGCTTCAAAATCAGATTTTGAAAATGCTCCCAATCCATATTTTTCGATACTTTCAATTAAAGAATCACCAAAACATTTGCTGCCGTTCTTTTGTAAAATGCTAGATAATTTTTCCATAATTTTAAATTAAGAATTTATGTGATTTTTTCATTTATCGATTCGCTCTAAAACAAGAACAAAGCTTGTATTTCCATTTCTTACTTTATCATTTACTTTTTAAACAATATAAATATTCGAGAATAAGATTGACTTAAGTTTTTAATGAACCGAAAAGATTATCAATGACTTGTTATAATCTCAAAATTCACGAGCCTACACTGATTAAAGTGTAGCTTAAATAAAATTTATTGAGTAATCAAACTCATAAAACAATGATTATGTTTGAACAAACAAATATTATTAAACTGTATTTATCCCTTTAATTCATTTTCCATTTTTCCCAATCGCTTCCAATATCATCACTTAGTCTAATTTGTGGATTTTGCTCCTTATTGTTTTTGTTCACCGATTCAAAACTCACTTGTCTGCTTATATAATCAGATAAGTCTTTATAATTTACCTCACCCTTCGATTCTTGTATTTTTTTTAATAAAAAATAGGTAAACATTCCATGTTGTTTCTCTTTGAATGGTAAAGAAATTTGTTCACCACTACTTGCTGCAAAAACAACCATATTACCCTTTAAAAGACCTTCTTTAGGTTTTATTTTAATAGCTCTTGCCGCCATTAGGGGTTGATTACGCGCTCCGCCACTAAAACAAGCATCTAAAAAAATGGTAATCCTTTGGCAAGGAAATTCAGAAAGTTTTTGGTAAACTTCGTTAAGCTTTATTGCTCTTTGAAAATCACTTGCATTTACATCAACTGGAACTAAATAGGCATCCTGAGTTTTATCATCAGGGTAGCCATGTCCAGCGTAATAAAAAATCACTTCAATTTTGCCATCCGAATTTTTTATTAGTTTGTTAAACCTAGATATGCTCTGATCCATAATACCCGAGGTTGCGTCTGGACGATAGGTAATATTTTCGGTAGGAATTCCAAGTGTTTTTTCACAATAATCTTTGAAAATTTTAGCATCATTTCTAGCAAAATCGACATTAGACTCACTCGTCAGATCTTTCTGGTAAGACGAATAATCCTCATTACCTATTATTAATGCATAGCGATTGGTGTTTTTTTGTGAGTTTTCAGGAATGTTTTTATCAACATCAGAAAGCAATGAAACCTGAGAAATTATTACCTCCTTATCTTTTAAGGCATCTATTTCAATATATTGTGTTTTTGATAAAGTTTGATCTAACGAAACTTTTAAAGTCTTATTTTCGCCATACTTTCCGTAACTCTCTGTAACAATTATTTGAATTGGTATCTCAGTACTTCTATACTGTTTGTTCGCAAAAAATTCATAGTTAATAATTTTACTTTCATTGGGTTCTAAGGACTTAAAATAATAACTTGATTCATTTCCTGGATAAACATTATCTGGATTCTTAAAATTCACATTAATGTCAGTTGCAATACCCTGCCCTTTATTTTGAACGATTATTTTTAAATTAACTGTTTGACCTAATTTTATTTTACCCTCACCTTCTTTATTTGTAAACCTATCGTCAGCAACAACCATCTGGGGGTTCTTGAATTTTTGAGTATTAAATGCAACAAAAAAAGGATCTGCATCAAAACCATTGCCTTCTTTAATAAACATTTTAAAATTTGCTTTATCTGATGCTAGTTTCATAGATGCAGACAAAGGAACTGTAATGGTTTTTGATTTCCCAGCGGGTAAATTATCGCAGTTTTGTAATCTGGAATATTGTATACCCGAAATTGAATTTAATTCTTCTATCTCCATTACCAGTGCATAAGCATCTCCTTTACCTTTGTTAGACAGGGTAAATCTTATCTCTGCAGTTTCGTCTGCATCGAGAATATTATTGTTGTTACCTTTACTATCATTAAAAGATATTTCTGTTAAAACCAAATTCGCGGGAGCAATCGGCTTAGGAATTTTTGAAATATAAACTGATTTAAATTCGCTTTTTCCCGTCTGGGAAAATAAATATGTCCCCAAAAAAAAAATCAAAAATAATGTGAATAATTGTTTCATATTTTAGTACACAGTTATAGTGAAACTACTGCTCCACTTGTTTTCAGATTCATCAGTAATTGATATATTGAAAGTAATTACAGTACCAGTAGGTGTGGAACTTGAAACCTTAAAACTAAGATCTTCATAATTGCTCCCCTCACCATTAGGGGAAATAAATTTAGAATATGTGTGATCTTGACTATATCCGACTGCTGA
>CANHPJ010000304.1 GCA_947462515.1 Bacteroidota bacterium
TTACGAATTGTATATGAAGAAAGTTGTGGAGGTAAATATGAAAAAATCCAAGGCGTTAATACATTAACTTTTCCCGAAACCGGAATATTGATTTTGAACGAAGATTTCGATAGCCACATCAATTACAATTATTATTTAGTTGACGAGTTAGGAAACAAAACTGAAATACCTCAAATAATTGATTTTAAAGACAGAGTTCAAAAACAACCTTGTGTTTTACTTGGTGGCTCAGGAACTATTGGACAGACAATAGAAACCAATACAATAAGTAAAGAAGAAAAAGAAATTTCTTACAATGACTTTTTCGTTTACAACAAAGACACCATTGACAGAAACGATGATAAAAGCCAACAAAGATTCGACTTCATGACAACCACGCTAGTTAACCAGTGCAGACAACAAAATAATGGCAGTCAATAACAACAATAAATTGTGGCAATTCGGTCGGAAGGGCAAATTACACAGCCGAATTATTGCAGGATAGACTCTCTAACTTTCTTATATTTGGCTTTGCAAATCAACATTAGCAAATTTAATAAACTTTCGGCGGGCAGACAGATGAAGTTTCATTCACCGCAGTGCGCAAGCTGGCCAAAGGGGTATTTGCAACAGAAGAAAAATTCACAAAACGACCTTAAAAATGCAAAGCATTAAAGCTGGAAAAGTCTTTCGATTCATTTCTATTTTGTCATATTGTTTTATCATGCTGAATGGACAAATGATTGCTTTACCATTTATATTTTTCATCATATATAATATGTTTGGATCAGAAGGAGCGCTGACTGCAGCAAGCTCAATTGCAGGCTTTGCAGGACTTCTATTATTACTTTATTTGTTAGGATTTAAAAAAACGAAACAAATATTACTCATTGAACTTGCTGCATTCATGCTGCTTTGTGCACCATTAATCGAAAGACTTAACTCTGTTCCTTTAGAATTTTTTGATTACAAACTCTTTATTATTCCTGCCATAAGTTTCGTGACCTGCTATTTTTTATCGCTGATGTTTAGTCTTAAGGAATTAAATAATCAATCTATAGCAAGGTAGAAATGTGAAATCGATAATTGAGGGTTAAACCAAAATCAGTCTGAGTAAAAAATATTTTAGTTAATGAAGATCAAAAAAAAAATTGTTTACAACAGAAATAAAAACTGTTCTTAAAACTTAATTGAAAATATCATTATTAAACAAAAGAGAGCAACACACTCGGAAATGTAAAGTAGGTTAAGCGCTTAAAATAGAATCTGTATAGACCGCATAGGCAAGCGGCCTGACAAGCAAGCTAATTAGAGCCACTCTCCTATTCGAAAAACTTGATAGCCACTTATAAATGACCCCCACTTTAAAGAAAATATGGAACTCAAAATATGGAAATTTAATTTCCTTCCTTTTTTGCGTGTCTGTTGTTGGGGTTTATTTATATTTCGACAGACCATCGGTAAAAAATCAAAATGACCT
The DNA here is from genome assembly GCA_947462515.1 of Bacteroidota bacterium. Lineage (GTDB taxonomy): Bacteria > Bacteroidota > Bacteroidia > JACCXN01 > JACCXN01 > CANHPJ01. The sequence goes on from CANHPJ010000304.1 coordinate 1,460, forward strand.
TATTGAAATAAATGGAACGTGCAAGCATATCTCCCAAGAGTTAGTTTACTTCAATAAAATCAAAAAGACAGAGCAAGACTCGACATATCACATTTATCTTAATGAGTATCCATGCAAATTTCAAGTAAGCTATTTTCCATACGATACTAAAGAATTTTATTATAAGACTAATCCTGGAGACAGAATTAAACTTCACATTGCCCGCCAAGAAGAGAAATATCTCAATCAGCCAGACAGTAAAATTGGTAGCTTTTCGTTGATGGTTAATTCAAAAACATATTTAGATGCTAAAAATGGACTTGCAGGTTTTGGGGCTGGACTTTTTGAGTTAACAATGATTTTTTTACCCTTGACAATCATGACATTTTTAATTCGGTGGACACTAAAGAAAAAATAACCGGCTATAATTGAATAGACTGCTCTATCAAAAACCGTCAAAGTTGTCATCTCACACTAACATACTAGACAGTGATACAGCGTTTTGGATTGCTCAGGAGCTTGACGAACAACATTTGTAGCATCAATAATTATTTTGCGGAAACATCTCCCATTTTTTCAATAATCTCAAAAATTACTGATGGAGAAGTGGCAATTAAAATTACTTCAGATTTATTTACAGCTCTTACCGGGGAATATTGCAAAAACCTTAAAAGAAGACGGGAAAAGTATACATAATACTACCGTTGAAAAATATTTGGAATATTTAGTTGCGAGTTTTGTTTTTTACAAATTATACTGCTTCGATTTTAAAGGTAAAAACATTTGCAACGTAAGAAAAACAGCATAAAAAAGAGCAAGTATTATGAAAAATTAAAATAATACTTGCTCTTCCTGTTTATCAATTCTGGTTTCGTTTTTTAACCATGGTTAATATCGTAGCTATGGCAACAGTTTCTCCGGTTTCGTCATAAACATCAACCAAAAATTTAACGATTCCTTTAGCAATATCTTCTTCGCTGCGTTTTTCCTGATCTACTTTTTCTTTAACCGTTAATTTAACTGCTATGGTCATGCCAGGATAAACAGGTTTAGTAAAACGACAAGTCTCTAAGCCATAGTTTAATAGAACAGGTCCTTTTTTAGGGTCAACAAATAATCCGGCAGCGGCCGACAATACAAAATAACCATGAGCAACGCGCTCGGTAAAAATGGTTCCGTCCAAAGAAGTAGCATCCATATGGGCATAAAAATTATCGCCACTCAAATTGGCAAAGTTCACTATGTCTGCCGGGCTTACCGTTCTTTTATGGGTAAATACGGTTTCGCCTATTTCCATGTCTTCAAAATGTTTTCTAAACACATGCACATCTTTTTCTATTTGCTTTCCTCCATATTGATACACATTGGTGATGGCAGTTAAAGTTGTTGGAGAACCTTGAATGGCTGTACGTTGCATATAATGCATGACACCGCGCTTCCCTCCCATTTCTTCGCCTCCTCCTGCTCTACCGGGACCACCATGGGTTAGCATAGGCATAGGCGAACCGTGGCCGGTACTTTCCTTAGCGCAGTCGGCATTTAATATTAATATTCTACCATGGTGAGAAGCTGCGCCCATTACAAAATCTTTAGCAATTTTATCGCTGCCGGTAACTATAGAACAAACCAAGGAACCTTTACCCATTTTGGCAAGTTCTATGGCCTCTTCAATAGTCTTATATGGCATTATGGTACTTACCGGACCAAAAGCCTCTATATTATGGGTATCTAAATTTTTAAAAGGAA
>CANHPJ010000305.1 GCA_947462515.1 Bacteroidota bacterium
ACCATTGCCATAAGCCGCATTATGCTTCCTAACGTAGAAAACATACAGGCCTCGTGGTTAACGGTCGGTAAAGAGGTTGCACAGATTTGTTTGCATGCAGGAGCGAATGACTTTGGCTCTATTATGATAGAAGAAAATGTAGTGTCGGCAGCAGGTGCTCCTCACCGATTTACTTCTCAAGGTATTCAGGATGCTATTAGAGAAGCAGGTTTTGAACCACAATTAAGAACGCAGCAATACGAATACAGGGCTATTCCTGAAACCTTAATACAACAGGAAATTAATTATTAAATTTAGATTTGTTTGTTTTTTGCGCTTTATTGGTTCGCTGTTTGCTGAATTATTAATTCGATACCTGTTGCAAAAACAAAGCTATTGATGAGAAGATTTACCCTTATACTATTTTATATTTTGCTTACAATATCCTGCTATGCTACACATAACAGGGCGGGCGAAATTACATATAAGCATCTGGGCGGATTGAAATACAGGGTTACCATTTATACCTATACTGATGTGGGCCCTGGGGTAATTGCAGACAGACCCGAGCTCGACATACACTGGGGTGATGGCGACACTTCCATTTTACAGAGAAGCAATGGAGCTTTCGAAAATGGTGAATTAATTGGAAACGACACCAAAAAAAATGTTTACGTTGGTGAACACACCTACCCAGGACCGGGCAGCTATAAGGTATATATGCAAGATGCCAACAGAAATGAAGGTGTTATAAACGTACCAAGCTCTGTCAACATACAATTTTATATTGAATCCCTCATACTTATAAGTCCTTTTGGGACAGCTAATTACAACAGCTCTCCGGTTTTATTAAATCCCCCTATTGATTATAATGCCTGCGTGTCTCAAGTATTCATTCATAATCCGGGGGCTTATGATCCTGATGGCGACAGCCTTTCATATCGATTGGTTAATTGTAAAGGTGAAGAAGGCATTGAAATACCGGGATATGACATACCTGATAATGTAAGATTAAATCCATCTACCGGCGATTTAATCTGGGAAACACCTAGTTTTATTGGCGAGTTTAATTTTGCCATCTTAATTGAAGAATGGCGAAAATCGGGAAATAAATATATACGTATCGGTTTTGTATTGAGAGACCTTCAGGTAAAAGTATCCAATTGCCCTAACAACTTGGCTCCTGTAATTACAACCATAGAAGACACCTGTGTTGTAGCCAACTCTTTTTTGAGTTTCTGGGTTTCGGCAAACGATGCTGATGCCAACAAGATGGAACTCACAGGGATTGGAGGCCCTTTTCAGATGCAGGTAAGTCCGGCATTTTTTCAAAAATCAATCAACTACAAGCAAATAAGCTCCAAATTTCAGTGGCAGACCAAATGCAATCATGTGAGAATGCAGCCGTATAATGTTTTGTTCAAGGCCATTGACAACGGAACTCCAAATCTTGCAGGCTATAAAACCGTTAACATTAAAATTATTGGGCCGCCGGTCATCAATCCCAACGCTGTTCCAATGGGCAACTCTATTTTGCTTAGCTGGGAAAAAAACACTTGCAGCGAGGTGGTTAAATATAAAATCTATAAGAAAAATGATCGATATGGATTTATGCCCGGTTACTGTGAAACCGGAGTCCCCGATTATACCGGATATGCCCTGATTGACAGCCTCACAGGATTGGACAACACAAAGTATAGGGACGACAATAAAGGCAAGGGCTTGGTTCCTGGCATAGAATACTGTTATTTGGTAGTTTCGGTATTTCCTGATGGTTCAGAAAGTATTGCCTCTACCGAAACTTGTACCAAACTAAAAAATGACGTGCCTGTAATTACCAATGTAAGCATTGAAAAAACCAATGCAACTGATGGCATAGTCAAAGTTGCCTGGTCAAAACCCAAGGAATTGGATACAACTCAACACCGCGGGCCATACCGATATTTGATTTATCATGACGATGAAAACATCAGTTCAAACGCTGATTTAATCGACTCAAGTTTAACCGGGCTTAATGACACCAATTACTTGCATTCGAAAATAAATACCCTTGACAAAAGCCATTTTTACCGCATTGATTTGTATAATGTTGATCCATTAAACCGCTATAAAATAGGAAGTTCATATTATGCACCATCAATCTATTTAAACCTGACCCCATTAAGCAACGGACAAACCTTAAAACTAAGCTGGAATAACGATACACCATGGAAAAACAAAGGCTTTGTTATCTATAAAAAAAATAATCAGACTACTGTTTTTGATTCAATTGCCTATACCACCTCAAACACCTTTACAGATGAAAATTTAAACAATGGAGAGACTTATTGCTATAAAATAAAAAGCATGGGAGCCTACTCTGTGGCTGGATTTATTGATCCTATTATAAATTTTTCGCAAGAAAAATGTGGCATACCTAATGATGATACGGCACCTTGCCCCCCTGATTTTTCGGTTGCTCCCGATTGTCAAAACTATTCCGTTAGCATAAATTGGACTAATCCAAATAACGCTTGCAAGGAAAAAGATGCGTTTAAATATTTTATCAATTATAAGCCAAACTACCAAGGTAAATTTTCAAGAATACAAGAGATAGTTAACTTATCGGATACAAACTTTACTTATCAAAATTTCGAATCAATTGCAGGCTGTTATTATGTTAGTGCCATAGATAAATACGATAATGAGAGCAGGATGATTGATTCTTTGTGTATCGAAAACTGCCCTGTTTATGACCTTCCAAATGTATTTACACCCGATGGAGATGGAAAAAACGATGTGTTTAAACCTCTAAAACCATATCGATACATTGAATCTGTTAATACCCAAATTTTCAATCGCTGGGGCAGAGTGGTTTTTGAAACAGGCGACATCGACATTAACTGGAACGGAGTGGATAAAACCACGAATAAAATATGTACCGAAGGTGTTTATTTTTATGTTTGCAAAGCAAGTTATTTAAATCTTAAAGGTTCAGAAATAAAACTCATGCAGGGGTTTGTGGAATTATTCAGAAACAATGACACAATACCGGGCACTAATTAATTTATAATATGTTTACAGGTATAATAGAAACTACGGGCGTTGTAAAAGCAATTGAAAAAGAATCAAGTAATTTGAACCTCTTTATTGAGTCAGACATTACGCATGAATTGAAAATAGATCAAAGCGTATCCCACAATGGGGTTTGTTTAACTG
>CANHPJ010000306.1 GCA_947462515.1 Bacteroidota bacterium
GTGGAAGTGTCATTAGCTTCAAAGCTAAGCAATTTTATATTTGCTTGTGAATTTAATGGACATCTTCTTCCATCAAGTGAGATAACATGAGTTATCTTACCTACTTTTAAAATAGATAAGTTTGGTTAGTTTAGTAAATTCTATTAAATTAGTTGATTTGATTATGAAAGTTATAATTGTTGTAATCATTAGTTTTAAAATAAATTTTCCCAAGTTAAATTTCCTAATTTTTCCATTTTTTAATCCCATCTATAAAAACATCATTTTCTTCGAAATCCAATACAATACCAACGCTATATTTAGCTCTAGTCAAAGCTACATAAAAATCTGAAATTGAAAAAGCATTTTTTATCACAGTTTTTCCATTTTTTTTGACTTCTTTCTGCAACTGTCCGTCTTTTAAATATTGAGCAATTGTGCCAGTTGGGTATATTAATACTCTGTTAAATGTTTTTCCTTTTGATAATCCAAAACTGTAAGTTAAGCAATTTTCATCAACTGGAATATTTTTATTATCTCTTAACTGAATAATTGGAGGATATTTCTCAAGATATTTTTTTATATCATGCTTTTTTATAACAAAAATTCCAAAATGTTCATTAGGTGAATGACATGATGGAATGCAATCTTTGCAGGGTTCTGTTTTTGTGAAATCAGGATATAGTTTAGAAGCAAAGTCGCATATTTCCTTGCAATTTCTATGAGAGTTATTAAGTGTTATTTCATCTATATCGCAAATATTCTTACACTCATTTTCTATAAATTCTCTGATCTTATATTTATATTTCTTATTTTTATTCCCATTGTTTGTGGAGTAGATAGTCTGCCTTGGATCTCCAACTGATAAAATTGTTATTTTGGACTGAAGTAACAATTTTAGAAAATCTAAATCTGTTGAGGAAAAATCCTGCACTTCATCAATAAAAATATCTGTATAAATTTCTGCCAATCTGGCAATTGACGCGCCATTGTTGTTCAAATTGCACAATATGGCGAAGCTAGATATTCTATCACTATAAAATTTATTATTTTTTAAATAAAATTCCCTCGAATCTTTCTTGAGATAAAGGGGTGGCTTTACCTCAAGAGGAAGCATTCCATCTATTTTAATATCACTTCGGAAAGAATCATATTTGTAAGGCTTAGCTCCATGCTGTAACAAGAATGAAAACCATGTCTGAATAGTAATATTTTCTGGAATAAATTTATTGTTAAGCTTCAAGAATCTTTCTCTGATTTCTTCTCTGTTATTGATCGTATATGTGGTAATCAAAATACTGGCGCTGGGATTTTTTTTTAAAATTTCCAAAGCACGATTCACAATAAATTGCGTTTTACCCGAGCCAGCGGCGGCGATCATGAGCTTATTATTTACCATCTCTAACATGGCTAATTGCTTCCAAAATGTATTTTGGAAAAGTTATTTTTTCATCAGTATCGGAAATCTTTAGCGCGCAGTTTGTCTTGTTATTTTTATTGGTCATGAAGCTTATTAACTCATCTTTGGTTTTCTTATTCTCATCACCATAAAATATCTTGTTGAGCAACTTAACATTACCTTCATCTGCATTTACTATGCAGGCCTCTAGAGTATAATCCTCTTTGATTTTTCCATAAAAAATGCCAATATTATCTTTCTTATTTGATCCAAGGTAATTTTCATACTTCCTATTCACGGCATCAATATTGCCATCATTATCTGTTACTACTGCCACACATTTTTTTACTTTATCCGCTATTTTAAGAAATTTTAAAAATGTAGTTCCACCAACACTGATAACTTCAATTTCATCTTTTATTGGCAGGCTATTATGTTGAGTCAGATAGGTTTTTTGAACAATTAATTCATCACTGCCACCTTCCACTAAAATAGCGGATTTGCATAGCAACATCCTAAGCGTGTCGTAACCAGGAAGCTTTTGAAAGAATATGAAAGTTTTTGGATCTAAATCCGTTAGCCTACAATATTTTCTTTCGCCGGATTCTGTTTTATTAATTAATATCAGATTTTCCAAATTAAGCTTGTTAGCTACAAAACTGCTGTGCGTCGAGATGATGATTTGTTTCTGACTGTTACTCTTTTCAATGCAGCTAATCAAATTATTTAGTTTTGAGTGAGATAGGTGATTCTCAGGCTCTTCAAGTAAAATAATGTCGGCACCTTTTCCTTTGCCGTTTAAAGACAGATCAGTTTTTATTAAGCATTGCTCACCTTTGCCGATATGATGAAATGGCACATCATCCACATATGTTAACAAATCATCTGCCCAAGCATTCTGGGTTTTTAAATTAATGTTTAGTGTAACGGTTTTATTTGAAATTTTATCGCTGCGATCGTTAATTTTAGCATTTATATTTCTAATTGATTGCTCATCGCAAAAAGCTTTCTGTAGTTTTCTGTGAGCTTGTAAAATTGAAATATTATCAACTTCAGATAACTCCCTGACTATCTTGTTGATATACATGTCTGACCCACTCGGGTAGCGACTACCCACAGAGTCTATAAGGATTGATTTGATCGGAATATTTCTTGTAACCATCGTATCGTCACCAAACGATTTCCAAACTACATGGTAATATTCGATTGGAAGCATATCAGAATCGGGGCTTTTTAGGTATTCTTGGTATGGTTGTTCGTATTCTTTATCAAAACACACCTTAAAATATAAACCGTATTTATCCTCGTGCTTTGAATTATTTTTCCCTTTGGTTAAGCTAATTTTATCACTTTGGACATCATTGTTAATGTAGATCTCGATCAATATTTCCGGTAAATCTATTTTGTCTTTCTTCCATTTTTCTAGAGTGGACTTGTTGAACAAATATTCTGTGAGTTCATTTTTTAAATATTTGCCGCTCAGAATACCGTTTAAAGCCAAATGAATTGCCTCGATAATTGTTGATTTACCAACTTCATTATCGCCCACTATGATATTAATACCCCGCTTCAAATCCAATTCAAAACCATCGAAACATTTAAAATTTTTGATTACAATTTTTTCAATATGCATAACTAAATCCGATTAATAATTTCAATTTCTACAAACATAAAGATCTTGTCAAAATTATAATAGACTTTTTTGTGAGATTCTAAATATTATAAAATTAGAGCTTGTATTGGCAATAAAAAATCACAACAAATTGAGGTTTTTTTAAAAGATTATTATTCATATAAAA
>CANHPJ010000307.1 GCA_947462515.1 Bacteroidota bacterium
ATGTATTGATTCTTCTAATTCTGTATCAAAAATTAATTCATATTCCTCTAAAAATGCCTTTTTAATATTTTCTTGATTTAATAGCCAGCATGGATACTTAGCATCATAAATATTCCTTTGTACTTTCTGAATTGTAATACGGTCTTGCCATTTTATTAATAAAGGTGTTCGATCAATTAAAACATATTGAATTTTTTTAGATTTCAAAAATGCAATCAACTCATAGGGTTTTTCAATATATTGAATTACAGATGAAAGTAGCAACAGATTAACCTGCTGTTCCGCTAAACAAGTTTCTATATCATAGTAGAAATGTAAATGGTCATCGGAAAAATACTTTTTCCCTTCGGTTACAAAATGTTTTTGTTCAACTATAGACCAATTAAATTCTTGAGCTTCTTTGAAAAAGGTTCTATTTTGGAAATAACTGCTACCCAAGGAACCACCAAAATCCAATATGTTCAATTTGTTCCCACTCCTTAAAGCGACATAAAATAAAGCTGACATCAATGGAAATGAATAATATACTTTATCAAAAATTACAGAATCCCTCTCAAATACAGCTTCTCCATTTTTAACCTTTAATAAGGAGTTTTTCACTTTATTAATTATAATATCACTATCATAACCTGAGCATTTTTTGGATGCTTCTTCCCAGCTAGAATAATTACTACTCCATCCATAAAAGAAATGAGTTATCCAATTTAAAAAAATGGGAGGAACTACTAATTTTATATAATACTTTAATTTTGACAAACTTTAATTTTCTATTTATTTATATTTTCTATTTATTTATATTTTCTAGTTCAAAAATAATTTTTTCATGCAAAGCGGCGGCCCTTTTTTCAATCGTATGATCTTTCAATGTTCTTTGTCGTCCTGCTAATGCAATTTTTTCTCGCTCATTCGGATTATCAATCAGCCATTTAACTTTTGCTATACATTCTTCAGCAGTTCTATAGGTTACAATCTCCTTATCCGGTATAAATAAATCCAAAATATTGTCTTTCATATCAGTAACTAAACAACTCCCTATTCCTGTCGCCTCAAATAAACGAATATTTCCCGCACATTTTTCAGCAACTTCACCATGAATATTAAAGGTGATTTTTGCTTTTGATAATAATTGGTACATTTCAAAACCGAATACCGGAGGCTTTGAACTTTTGACTAATTGTTGAGAGTAAAATTTAATTGGCACATCACCATACGATTTGTTTTTCCTTAAAACTGGGATAACATCAATTAAAAAACCAAAACCAACAGTTTTTAAAATATTAATTGTTGAATAAAATACTTTTTTCAATAGTACTTTCTTAAAGGATTCTAAATTGCAGTATAAATCCATTTTTATTCCTGATTGCAACATTTTTTCAATGTATTCAATCCTACTATTATGAAATCCAGATCCTGTATATAATGATCCGGAAAATAAAAAATCCACTTCTTGAAATTTATTATTTACACTAATAGTGTCCAAAATAGTGCTATCAAAACCATGATATAGTAAATAGCTATTAATACCCATTGCTCCTAATTCATTTTTAAAACAAGGTATACATGTAAAGATAATATCAAATAACTTAAATTTAGCCGCCATTCCAGAATTGTACGGGGCACAAATATGACCAATTAAAAGTTTAACACTAGGCACATTTTTTAATAGAATTCTTTTCCATTCATTATCAATAATCGAGAAATCATCAATCCAAACAACATTTGGCTTATAAAATTTCAGTTGTTCCAAAATCAAATTTTGTTTGGAGATATCTACAGGTAACTTATTTTCTTTCCTCCATGTATCTTGCAAGTGTTCGGCATTCGAAATAATATCAAATGCTTGCACTCCTTCAATTTTATTTAAGTTTTTTGAATAGGAACTTGCCGATTCAAATGAATCACTCGTTATTAAACGGTACTGCTCCTCATAATTTTTAGATAAAATATCAAAATTAATGGAATAATATTTTTTTAAATATTGAGGGTAATAATTAGTAACTCTTATAAAACGATAAGACATAGCAGCTTTTACTTAAATTAAAAATGTTTCTCACGAAGAACAAAAATACCTAAAAAAATAAATACTACTATTCCACCTGTAATAAAACAACCAAATAAGGGTGCGCTCAATATCATATAAATATAGCTAAAAAATAAGCCATAATAACCTACATGTAATTTCATGGAATTAAATAGACTAAATAATAGTGCAAATACTATAGAAAATAATCCAACTCCAAAATAACCTAAGTTCATAAAACCATCAGATACAATGCCATTATTAGCATAAGCATCCGTTGTATTTAAATAAACTTTTGAAATTAAAAAACCAACTGGCATATCATATGGGCTATTAAAAAAACGATTAAAAAAATGACTTTCGGCAAAGAAAAAAGGTTTTCCATCAAAAAAATCGAAATACCATTGAGTTAATAAGGCTGGAATAAATAAAAACCGATTCACAAATGTGCCGGAAAAAACAAGTTTTCCCGACCTAATAATTCCATAATCAATCACGGGAAACAATAGAAATAATAAAATCGTAAACAAGAAAAAATAAGAAATTTTTGACACGTAATCTTTTCCAACATAATAAAAATAAAGAAGAATAATAGCGGTAAAATAAACAAATTTATTTCCAGAAATAACAAAAAGATAAATAAGAATGATGAAATATAAAAGAATAAATAAAGGTTTCTTTCTAATCATAAAAAAAATTAAGCCCACTGGTAAGATGGTTTTAACAGCGAAGTGATAAAAATAATTTAAAGCTCCAGTCGCCTTTAATGAAAACAATTCCCGTGTTTCGTAAATATTTTTTAATAAAAGTGTTTTTAGATAGATATCCGTTTTAAAGGTTAATAGTATTGGAATAATAAAAAAAAGCGAAGCCAACAACAATAAAATATTTGAATACTTTTCTGGAACCACAAATGATGGAAGTTTTATGTTTACAAAAGCACTCAACACAAAAGTGGATACGAAAAATAAGTTTGCTAAAAAATGTCCAAAATTACCATTTGCATATGAAAAAAGAATGGCATTTGGTATATAGAAAAAAAACAAAAGCAGTAAATAAATAGAATAAAGGAATTTGTTTTTATTATACATGATAAAAGATAAATATAATAGAAAAATA
>CANHPJ010000308.1 GCA_947462515.1 Bacteroidota bacterium
GGTCAAAAATCTAATGAAAACGGTTGTGAGAGTTCTATACGGATTCCTGTTACTGTCAATATTGACAGCGCTGCTACTATCATTTTTTCTGCCAATACCAAATCTAGTATTTGCTATGGCGACACCGCCAAAATTGAAGTCGAAAACCCTGTAGCAGGTACCACCTATAATATTTTCTCGAGTTTCGATGCTGCCAACCCCATTGGTACTGCAACATACGCTTTCATACCTAAAAACGATACCATTTATTACCTCGAAGCCATTACTGCATCAGGATGCAAGCAGGCCAACCCAAGAATTCCAATACTGATTAGGGTAAATCCTAACCCTGACAAACCGCAAGTACTGGCATCTTCTCAAACTATTTGCTTGAACAACCCACTTGTATTAAAAGCCACCAGCTCGCAACCTAACATTACTTATAACTGGACCGGACCAAATAATTTTAAGTCTAACGAGCAAAACCCACTCGTTACCGCTGATCCTGACTCCACTTTTACGGGTAAATATTATGTTAGCATTACTGATAAAACAACAGGTTGCAAAAGTGAAAAAAGCGACAGCATTGATGTTATTATAAATACCCTTAAAGCAGCTTTTAATGCAAGTATAACAAGCGGTTTTACCTCATCAAAAATTGATTTTACAAATACATCTATCAACTCAACAAAGTATTTCTGGAACTTTCAGGATGGCTCTTCGACTGACGAAAAAAACCCTTCTCATAATTACAGTAAAGCCGGCAATTACAAAGTATACTTAGTGGCCGTAAATGGCTCATGCTCCGATACAGCTTATGGGTCGGACATAAACATTGAAGAAACCTCTTTTATTGAAATACCTAATGTTTTTACACCTAACAACGACAATATAAACGATGTTTTTTCACTTAAATCTCGCGGAATTAAAACCCTCGATTGTAAAATATTTAACCGTTGGGGCGAACTTATTTACGAAATGATAAACGTTAAAGACACTTGGTCTGGATTTTCTCTCTCGGGATTGGAAGCAAGTGACGGAATATACTTTTATATTATCAATGCTAATGGTTTTGATGGTAAAATCTATAAACATCAAGGTTCATTAATGCTTGCTAAATAAAAACTACCAGTTTACTGATTTAATAAGCTTTATGAGACATGTAGATTGGCTATTAAAGTCTTTCGCATTTATCTTTTCAAGCACGCATCAATGCATATTCTTTCATAACGAAAGAAATGTAACACAACTAAACCAATATAGCTCATTAGAAATTTCAAAACTTTAAAGCTTTGAAATTTCTAAAGCATAATATCAGATAAAAAAACTAAAACAAGCTTCCCTACCGTAAAAGCTTGTAATGATTTAAATTACATCATAATAAATCAAAAAAAGCCAGTCTGTAAATTCCACAAACAACTACAATAAAATCAAAAAATCTTAAAACAATTTTATAGCTCTTTTAAAAATCAACTCGAAGTTTTTAATCCTAAAATAAGATCATTATATTCGCGAGTTGATGATGTTAAAACATCAATTAGCAGATTTTATAATTATTCGAACTTAGCACATATTACATAGCACCATAAAGCTAATAGTTAAGCACTTAAACTTAAAAGCATGAAAAACATATTAAGAATTTTTATTTTGGTTGTTGGTTTTTTAACCTTTTCAACAGCATTAATGGCTCAAAGCAAAATTGGAACCTGTACCAAAGCGGGTGCTACGGCTAAGGTTAAAGGAGGTTTTTCCGATTTTGCTGATGCTGATAATAATTATACTGAAGGATCTCAAACAATGTCTAATTTCACAAATACCATTACCACTTATCACCTTGTTAACTCAGGCACAACCGGTGCAATTGGGTTTGATATTTCACATCATTCATATCCTTCGGGATGTATAGATAACTCACTTCGATCCTGCGTTTTATATCCTGTTAATTCAGGTTGCGCAGCGGGTACAGAAATCAATCCTACACTTGGTGCTGATAACAGCACTTATTACAACCCCGAATTTTTGAATTTAACCGCAAACACCGAATATATTCTTGTAATTACTACAAAGGCTTCTAGCACTTGCAAAGTTGATAATCAATATGCCACATATTACTCAGCACCAAAAGCAACACCTCCTCCAACTCTTGGCGTATGCGACTGTGCCTCGCCTAACTGCACCAGCACGCTAATACCGGTTCCAACAACCTCAACGACTTCAAGTGGTTGTGACTTTGCCGACAGTACTGCTTTAAATGCCGACATGGAAAAATTTTATAAGGTAAAAACTAATACTGTAGGAACTCTTGGCTTTATACTTTTTGTGGGGCCAACAAAGGCTCCGTGCGATCAAAATAGTACAGAATACAAAACCATGATGGCTGGCAGAACTTATGCCTTATATGAAATTGACACGGACTGTGGAAATACTCCAATAGCAGCTGATGTGGCCAATGCAGGCCATAGCACCACCCTGAATCCGGAATGGAATAACTTAAAACCTAATACTGAATATTATTTAAAGGTTACTTTACCAATTAAAACTTGTGGCATAGCTCAAACCTGTTTAAATTATTACTATCCTCCTGTTCCCGGCTGCGGTACCCTCGGTTTTTTTGGCTACCTCAAAACAAGCAAAACCACACCCATGCCTTCTACTTTTTCAAACTGCGATGACGAGGATTATTATGTTAAAGCTGATATAAAATCTGATGCAGGACAATACATCGCTCCGGGCTTTACCATTGAAGGTACAGGAAACATTAACATCTCCAACGTAAAGGTAAAAGAAGGGCTTACAGGTAATTTTCAAGATGCAGGAGCATTAAAAGTATTAACCTATTGCTTTCCCGACCAAGAGTATCAAATAAAATTGACAGGAACCGGATCTGGAAGCATCAACATAGTAGATCACGCTACCGGTACAATTGTTAAAACAGTGACTTTTGCAAGTGGAACAACCATAACATTGCCTGCCAATACAATGAAAGGAAAAGCGATTTTCAGTGGCCCGGGAATCACCAATGAAACCAGGGGCTATGCAGTTTTTAACCCTAAAAAAGCCGGCAATGGCACTCATACCATCACCTATAGCTGGAATAACGGCACAAAAGACTGCGGCACGACCACCCAGCAGGTAGAAGTTTCAGGCTGTCCAGAACC
>CANHPJ010000309.1 GCA_947462515.1 Bacteroidota bacterium
GGTACTGTCAGGAAAAAAGAAGACTTTATAAGAAGAATAACCAATACGGAGGAAGAAGAAGAAAGTGGGGGCAAGGATAAAAAAGACAAAAAAGATTAAATAAAACTTTTAATTCCCCATTTTTTAAAAAAAAATTGGGGAATTTTTTTATACAATTTATTTTATCGCTGCAATTTATAGATAGCCAACTTCATCTAGTAGTAATCTGATTTGGTTGGTTACAAAAAATTGATTTTTAGTAATAACTGAAAAAAACCTTAACACTTTTTGGCGCAGTCTCTGATTAAGTCTAAGCTGTTAAAGTTTAGAGAAACTTCCGAAAATTTTATATCTAACTTGAACATAATAATTTTCATTAATTGAAAAGCTTTTTCTCAATAAGCCTTTTTTTATAATTCCCATTAATTTTCGTCAAATTCAGTTTTTGAGATTGATTTACCGCCTGTCGCTTGGGGAAGACTCGATTCCTTTATAGAAAATGTTAATCTCATTATTGAATAACCAGTTGCATCATTTGTTACTTTGAAAGGTTGTCCCTTTCTATAAACTGGGTCTTTCCCTTTCAAAACTGCTTTTGTTTTGGTAAAGTAATTACCGCTTTCAGAAAAGTAAACTGTTTCACTTCTGTAAGCACCAATGGTTGTGGTCTGGTGCAGACTTCCCCTTCCTCCATTGCCTTGCATAACTTTTACTGTCATTGACCGTTGGGAGTTATTTTCAATTGTTAACCTTGCTTGTGCATTTACTGTAATTGATAAAATAAAAAAAAACTTTACGAGAACTATTGATTTTAATATTGATTTCATAATTTATTTCTTATGGCTAATTTGTTTTTTTTGTTTTTAATTTCAGGGCATTTCGGGAATCACTTGAAATAAAATTGGTTTGATAAACAATTGTCTTTTGTTTAATTATTTTTTTCTGTTTTGAAGATTTTTACATTATTGAACTTAAAAATTGCATTTGTTTTTTTAAATTAATTACTGTTTTTTTTTAGGAAAAAATAAAAGACGCAATGGAATACTCCGATTGCGTCTTTAAATGCTTAATATTATTAAATAACAATTTGTAATCAATCCAAAATTTCCGAAACTAAATTAATCGTTATTGATCAATTTTTTATAACGTATACGTTTTGGTCCAACATCACCAAGTCTTTTCTTTCTGTTTTCTTCATATTCTGAATAGCCACCTTCGAAAGTATAAACCTGAGAATCACCTTCAAAAGCTAAGATATGAGTACAAACCCGATCCAAAAACCACCTGTCGTGAGAAATAATTACAGCACATCCGGCAAAGTTTTCCAATGCTTCCTCTAATGCACGCAGTGTGTTAACATCAATATCATTGGTAGGCTCATCAAGCAACAACACGTTTGCCTCTTGCTTCATGCTCATGGCTAAATGTAATCTGTTACGCTCTCCTCCTGATAAAACACCACATTTTTTACCCTGATCAGATCCATTAAAATTAAACTTTGAAACATAAGCCCTTGAATTCAAAGATCTTCCACCTATCTCTATGTTTTCATTTCCGCCTGAAATTACTTCCCAAACTGTTTTATTCGGATCAATTTCTGCGTGAGACTGATCAACGTAACTAATCTTTACGGTGTCACCAATTTTAAATTGGCCTTTATCAGGTTTTAACTGATCCATTATCATTTTGAATATTGTTGACTTACCTGCGCCATTGGGTCCAATAATACCTACAATTCCGGCTGGAGGCAGGGAAAAGTTAAGATCTTCATAAAGTAACTTCTCTCCGAATGCTTTTGCAACGTGCTCCGCATCAATAACGTTACTACCTAATCTTGGTCCTGGTGGTATCCAGAGCTCTAATTTTTCTTCTACCAACCTTGAATCTTCATTCAATAATTTATCATATGCTCCAAGTCTTGCCTTTTGCTTTGTTTGTCGACCTTTTGCACCC
This sequence comes from Bacteroidota bacterium, assembly GCA_947462515.1. Lineage (GTDB taxonomy): Bacteria > Bacteroidota > Bacteroidia > JACCXN01 > JACCXN01 > CANHPJ01. The sequence continues at coordinate 1,933 of CANHPJ010000309.1, forward strand.
TGACGTACCCATTCTAATTCTCGTTTCAATGTTTTTTGACGCTTGCTCTCAGTTTTTTCTTCTTGAGCCAATCGGCTTGACTTTTGATCTAGCCATGAAGAATAATTTCCTTTCCATGGAATACCTTCTCCTCTATCTAATTCAAGAATCCAACCTGCCACGTTATCCAAGAAATACCTATCGTGGGTAATAGCGATAACAGTTCCTTTGTAATGTTGTAAATGCTGCTCAAGCCAATCAATAGACTCAGCATCCAAATGGTTGGTAGGCTCATCTAATAAAAGAATATCTGGTTGCTTTAATAATAATCGACAAAGTGCTACTCTTCTTCTTTCCCCACCTGAAAGAACTTTTACCGGGACGTCGCCTTCAGGACATCTTAAGGCATCCATCGCTCTTTCCAATTTGGTATCTAACTCCCAAGCATCGCAGGCATCTATTTTATCCTGCAAAACTCCTTGACGTGCCATGAGTTTATCCATTTCATCTGGATTTTCGTACACTTCCGGCAAACCAAACTTTTGGTTTATTTCTTCATACTCATTTAATAAATCAACAGTTTCTTGAACACCTTCTTGAACAATTTCTTTAACGGTTTTAGTTTCATCCAATTGAGGCTCCTGTTCTAAATATCCAACTGTATAACCGGGAGAAAATACTACCTCCCCATCATATGATTTATCAACACCAGCTATAATTTTTAATACGCTGGACTTACCGGAACCGTTTAATCCTATAATTCCAATTTTTGCGCCATAATAAAAAGAAAGATAAATATTTTTTAATACTTGTTTTTGAGGAGGATAAGTCTTGCTTACCTTAACCATGGAAAAAATTACTTTTTTATCGTCGGACATTTTTATTTAATATATTATGTTTTATTTTTAAGTTTTTTCAGTAGGCAAATATCGTAAAAAAGATATATTTAAAATAATGAAAGTTAAGTTCAACTAATAAATGCAAGTTTTAGGTTTACTAGGGTAATTAACTTCAATACAGAAGATAAATTTGAAAATTTCCCTTTCTGGTTCTAGGAGAGGAGTCATATTACCTTGTTAAATCGCCAAAATAAAGTTGTTATGTGAAACTGCTCTCTATTTACAAATATATACAATAGAATTATTCTTGAAGACAAATAAATCAAAAATTGAAATAGCAAAATTTCTTCAAGTAGGTAAATAATTATTTTATGGTGAATTACA
>CANHPJ010000310.1 GCA_947462515.1 Bacteroidota bacterium
TCGGATAAATTTATAAGTTTTATTATTTTATCTACTATTTCTGGTTCAAAACCAAGAGACTTTATTTCTTTCGGGCCTTTTCTTTTTTCTATATAATTAAATAATATTTCGTCCAATATATTATAATCCGGCAAACTATCTGAATCTTTTTGATTCGGTTTTAGCTCTGCACTTGGTGGTTTTATAATGGTGTTTATTGGTATTATTTCTTTGTCTTTATTTATGTACTTAGCCAATTCAACAACATCAGTTTTATAAACATCACCTAAAACTGATAGGCCTCCGCACATATCACCATATAAAGTGCCATACCCTACGGCTAATTCACTTTTATTCGAGGTGTTTAGTAAAATATATCCCAATTTATTGGATTGCGCCATTAATAATATTCCTCGTATTCGTGCTTGTAGATTTTCTTCAGCAATATTTTCAGGTAGGTTTTTAAACGATGGATAAAGCAATTTTAGTAGTGATTCAAAAGATTCATTTATTTCAATTAACTCATATTCATTATTCAGATTTTTTGAAATATCGATTGCATCTTTAATAGAATGTTCACTCGAATAAATTGAAGGCATTAGAACTCCTTTTACATTCTCATTTCCTAATGCCCTTGCTGCTAATACAAGAGTTACAGCAGAATCAATTCCTCCCGAAAGACCCAGTATTGCTTTTTTGAAACCTGATTTCTCAAAATAATCTCTTATCCCTAGAATTAAGGCATCGTGTATAAGCTCAATTTTCGATGTTTTAACAGCTTCTTTATTGTTTTTTGAAGTGGAGGTTTCTATTGTTTGAAAATCCTCTTTAAAGTATTCTAATTCATTAATTATTTCACCTTTTTCATTCATGTATATTGAACCACCATCAAAAATTAGATCTGTATTCGCTCCAACCTGGTTTACATAAATTATTGGTTTGTTATATTCAATAGTTTTTTTTCGTAAAATCTCTTTTCTTAATACTGCTTGATTATATGAAAAAGGTGATGCCGCGATGTTGATCATTATATCGGGCTCTTGGGAATTCAGGGTTTTAGAAGGAGAGAATTGGTACATGCTTTTAGATACTCCCTTGTATGATTTTTGTGCATAATCGTCCCAGAGATCTTCGCAGATTGTCAATGCAATCTTTTTTCCCTTGTAATTTATGCAATTTATATTTTTACCAGATTCGAAAAATCTGTATTCATCAAATACATCATAATTAGGTAATAGTCCTTTATCGTGAACAGAGATTATTTTACCATCAGCCAGGAAATAAGCACTATTTAACAAGACTTTACCTTGTTGTTTATTAACTGAAGGTGCTCCAATTATTGCCGCGATATCATTGCATTCTTTCGATATCTCATTAACAGCTTCAATACAGCTATCTATAAATTCATCAATTTCCAGGAGATCCTTTGGTGGATATCCACAAATAGCTAGTTCAGAAAAAACTACTAGGTCAGATTCTTCAATTTTTGCTTTTCTTATTTGTTCAATGATTTTGGCGGAATTGTACTTTATATTGCCAACGTGGTAATTTAATTGGGCAAGTGTTATTCTCATAATTATTTAGGGAATTATTTGTTGCCGAGGTTTATTTTTAATAGTGTTGGTTGTATTTTAAAATAAGATGCCAATATTTAATGAAACAAAATAGGAATATACTTGCTGCGAAACTTTGTTTTTGTTAAAATCTTCTATTGACTCAGATTGTTTCTTCAAACAGTTTGTAAAACCTTTATTGAATGCCAGGGAAGTTACCAGACTGGTTTCCTTATAGAGATTATATTCGCAGCCTAAAGCCATATTTAAACCCAAGTTTATGAAATTAACTTCGTCGCCAATATCAATTTTATTGTTTACATCATTTGAGTTTTTGTAAATTCCAATATCGTCTCCTAAAGCAGAAGTTTTAAACATTGTGTTTAAACCAAACTGGCCAAAATAGGTGAAGTAACCAATTTCATTTGTTTTCATTTTGAGTACTGCAGGCAGTTGCAGGTAATTTATGTTATAGCTCCTGGTTGTTAAATAGAACTTTGAGCCATCATTCATATAGTAAGAAGATCCTTTTGGGTAATCTAGTTTTCCACCTGATGATAATAGCTCAAATCCTGTTGCTAGGGCATAGTTAGGGGTGAAATAAAATTCGGTCACCAGGCCGTAGGCAAATTTAAGTTTAGAGTTATTATTATAAAGATTTTGAGATTTTACATCATACCAAGAAATGTTTGGAGAGACTTTTAGTCCAAAACGAAATTTTTTGAATTCTTGATCTTGGGATTTACCCATTTTTGCAATGAAAATTAAAATAAAAAAAGTAGCTATTTTTCTCATACTTTTTAATAGTTTTGAATGTAAATACAATAATATAGTTTTTTTAAACATGAAGGGTATAAAATATATTAATTCAATTATCTGGCTCTTAATTTTGTTTTCCTGCACAGAGGTAAGAAAAAAAGATGTTGATGTTTCGGTGGTTCAAGTTGAGATTAGTTTGAATAGACTTGATAAGGATATGTTTGAGCAAAAGGATAGTGATATACCAAAAAACAACATGGCTTACTTTAAAAAGTATGGTGTTTTTTATGAACGTTATTTGCAGGATTTACTGAACTTAAAAGATGTTAATGATCCGATGCTTGAAACTAACGTCAGGTTATTTGTTAATAATTCCGACATGCGCGAGGTTTATAAAGAGATTGATAAAAAATATTCAGATCTGGCTTGGTTGAAAGATGATTTCTCTATTGCATTCAAGCATTATAAATATTATTTTCCTGATAGTTTGATACCGGAGGTAGCTGTTTTTATGTCCGGGTTGAATTACCCAAATGCTGCCAGTGACAGTGTTCTTGGAATAGGTTTAGATATGTATTTAGGAAGCGAAGTGCCATTTTATAAGCTGATTGGTTTGCCTCAGTATAAAACTCAATTAATGCGCGGCGAATATATTGTTCCTGATGCAGTTAAAGCATGGTTGATTTCCGAATCAGAATATGATCCGAACAATCAGGATATGCTGAGTCAACTAATTTTCCAAGGAAAAATATTATATATGACAGATGCACTGTTGCCCGAAGTAGAGGATAGTTTAAAGATTGGCTATACGGCAGATCAGTTGGCTTGGTGTAAGAACAA
>CANHPJ010000311.1 GCA_947462515.1 Bacteroidota bacterium
CTTATAGCCATCGCCATAAAAAAACTTGGGACCATAGCCTAGTTTGGGCAAAAGCAAACGGGTTTTATCATACAAGGTTCTTTGTCTTTCAATGGTGCAGACTTTAGCTCCCAACTCAAGTAAGACACAGGTTTGGTATCCGGAACCGGTGCCTATTTCAAGCACTTTATCGCCTTTTTTAATTTTAAGTAATTCACTCTGAAAAGCAACAGTATAAGGCTGAGAAATGGTTTGTCCCGCCCCTATCGGAAAAGCTTTGTCCTGGTAGGCAAACTCCAAAAAAGCATTCTCTAAAAATAAATGCCTCGGAATTCTATCAATGGCATCAAGAACATCCTGATTTTCTATTCCCTTTAACCTTAATTCTTCGATGAGTTTTTTTCTTAACCCCTTATGCTTAAATGTATCTAACATTAAATTCTACTGTATTTAGCATTTTATATTTTAACATTTCTGTCTATAGCATCATACTCAAACATCAATCTTAACAATTGCGAAAATAATAAATTAAACCTTGTTAATAATTGAAAGAAAAAGTAAAAAACCAAATAATTGCAATTAAAAGGGATTTTTAATTTTAAGAATCTAACATCCATTAATATAGGTTTTAAACAGGTTATTGTTATTATATTTATATAAAGCAGCATTGTAGTAAGACTTATAATTAATTTTCTTTGTACAAAACAAAAAAGATGCTGAAAATAGGATTCGTAGGCGCAGGAGCTTTGGGTAAAATTCACATAAATTGTCTAAAAGAAATTAATGATTTTGATTTAATTGGCTTTTATGACTCCGACTCCATACAGGCAAAAAAGATAGCTAAAGAACTCAATATAAAACTATTCGAAAGTTTGGATGAACTAATTCACGCAGTTGATGTGGTAGATATCATAAATCCGAACTTCTCAAATTACGAATGCGCTGTAAAAGCCATACGAAAATCAAAACATGTTTTTATTGACAAACCCATAATAAACTCCAACGGAGAATCTAAAAACCTTATGGAGCTGGCGCATGAAGCCAATGTAAAAGTTCAGATCGGACATTCAGAAAGATTCAGTGCTGCTTATAAAAATGCCTTGCCTTACTTTTCGAACCCAATGTATATAGAATCGAATAGCTTGGCTGAATTTAAAAACGCTGACAAAAACAATTCTGTGGTATTTGACTTAATGATTCATGATATATATATTGTATTGAGCATCATTAAATCCACAGTAAAAAAAATCAGCGCTACCGGAGTTTCGGTGATAAGCAACAATCCAGATATTGTGAATGCGAGAATTGAATTTGACAATGGATGCGTGGCAAATTTAACATCAAGCAGAATTTCTCTCAAAAACAGACACAAAACGAGAATATTTCAAAAAGAGTTGTGCCTGACCATTGACTTTTTTAACAAAGAAACAAGCATCTTGAGGTTTCAAGAAAATGATGAAAAAACAAATCAAACTGAAGGTTTAGAACAATTATTTGAAACACACGGTATTCAAAACGAATCAATAAAATGCGAACACGAGAATGCCGTAAAAAATGAACTGGAAAGTTTTTATAATTGCATCCTTAACAATACCAACCCCGAAGTTACCATAGAAGATGGATATAATGCAATGAACATTGCTCAGCAAATTATTGAAAAAATAAAGCTTACAACTAATTTATTGGAGTTTGACAATAAAACTTATTAATTTTCGTTTGTCTGTCACATGTTTTAACAAGCGGATTATTTAAATTTCTATGACTACTTTTCTTGTAATATCCTGTAAATAAAGATTTTTTTGTTAGAAAGCTTCACAATAATCAACTGAAAAAAATTAAATTTTCGAAAACAAGCCATTGATCAAAAAACACCTGAATGCATAGAAAAAATAAGTCTTTAAAATTAATTTTTATACTTGCATTGCCTCTGTGTTGGTTTATTGTATCGTGTGAGACATTCAAACCCGAGAACGAAATCCCTTCCTATATTCATATTGATGAAATTAAGTTAAACACCACATTTTCAAGCGAAGGAACAAATAGCAATAAAATAACAGATGCCTGGGTTTACATTGACGACCAGCAAATTGGAGTTTTCGAATTGCCAGCCACCTTTCCGGTAATTTTTTCGGGAAAGCATAAATTAAAAGTATTAGCCGGAGTAAAGATGAATGGTATTTCTGCCACTCGTATTTCATACCCTTTTTATAAAGGCTATGAGCAGGAAATAGATCTTGAATTAACAAAAACGGATACGGTAAAACCAATTATCAGCTATCACACAAGTGTTAAATTTCCATTTATGGAAGATTTTGAAACAGCTGGAATAAAATTGGAAAAGACCGCGCTCAGTGATACGGGCATTTATCAGGTTTCGGGTTCAGACTTGGTTTTTGAAGGAAGTTTCAGTGGTGGGATATTTTTAGATGATAAGCATATTATTGCTAAAATAAGTTCTACATCGCTGTCCCCGTTTTCAATACCATCTAATTCGCCGGTTTTTTTGGAGATGGACTATAAAAACAACCAGAAATTTAACGTAGGTATAATTATTAAATATCCTTCCATGTCTGAATCAAATGCATTTTTTACCATTAAGCCAAGTGCTACCTGGAATAAAATATACTTAAATTTGACAGAAGAAATAAATAATTACCAGGGAGCTACAGGCTATTATTTATATATAACAGCTGCCAAAGAAAATAATATAGTAGCTCCGGCAATTTTTATTGATAATTTAAAAATTGTGCAGTTTAAATGAAGAAAAATATTCAAATAGGGATACAGATACTTGTAGATTACACAACTGCATGCATAGCCTGGACTTTATTTTACAGCTTCAGAAAATTGTATCTGGAGCCTCTTAAGTATGGTTATGATATTCCGCTGGAATATGGAAACCGATTTTGGATGGGCTTGTTCTTTATTCCTTTTTTTTGGATAGGACTTTATCAATTGATAGGAAATGACAATGACATCTACCGCAGATCGCGTCTTAAAGAACTTGGAAAAACAATACTTACAACCCTGATAGGGGCAGTAATTATTTTTTTCACCATACTATTAGATGATCTTATTGTAAGTTATAAAACCTATTACCTTTCTTTTTTAAGCCTTTTCCTAATTCATTTCATTGTAAGTTATATTCCCC
>CANHPJ010000312.1 GCA_947462515.1 Bacteroidota bacterium
CCATAAAAGTTTTCTTTAATAACTTAAAAAACTGATAAACTTTTTATGAGAGATTAATGTTATATATTCGCCGAATAAATAAAATCATAGTTCAATTTAAAAATCCTAAACAAAAAAATAAAATGAATAAAACTTGGATAATAATAGGTGTAATAGTTTTAGTAATACTGAGTGTATTCGGTTTATACCGAGGTAATTATAATACAGCAATTGACCTTCAGGAAAAAGTTGATCAATCTTGGGGCGATGTTGGAGCCACATACCAACGCCGTGCTGATTTAATCCCTCAATTGGTTGCAACCGTAAAAGGTGCAGCAGAAAATGAGAAAGCCATTTTAACTCAAGTAACAGAAGCTCGTGCAGGTATAGTAAATGCTAAAACACCTGAAGATTTTGAGTTAATGGGAAAAAAGATAAATACAGCTATTAATTTGGCTTTTGAGGCATATCCTCAAATTAGGTCAACGGAAAATTTTGCCGAATTGCAAGCTCAGCTAGAAGGAACGGAAAATAGAATCAATACAGCAAGACAAACATATAATGGCGCTGTAAAAGAATACAATACCCACATAAGAGGGTTTTTAAACAGCATGCTATTAAACAAAGAAGTGTTTGCTAAAAAAGAAGTATTTAAAGAAGCAGCAGGAACTGAAAAAGCTCCAGAAGTTAAATTTTAACAATATGGCAAGTGCTAAAAGTTTCTTTACTAAAGAACAACAAGATCAATTGCTACAAGCAATTGAGCAGGCAGAACTAAACACTTCCGGCGAAGTTAGGATTCATTTGGAGAATAGCTGCAAAGGAAATGTTTTGGATAGGGCAGCTGATTTATTTGCCAAGTTAGATATGCATAAAACAAAACTCCGCAATGGAGTTTTGTTTTATTTAGCCATTAACGATAAAAAATTTGCCGTTTTGGGCGATGCCGGAATAAATGCAAAGTTACCTTCAGGCTTTTGGGATGAGGTGAAAGAAATCATGCAGCAAAATTTTAAACTAGGCAATTTTACCGATGGCTTAAGCAAGGGCATAATTTTGGCCGGTGAAAAATTAAAAGAACACTTTCCTTATCAAAAAGATGACACCAATGAGTTATCAAATGATATTTCGTTTGGGAAAAACTAAGCAGTAACAAGCAAACTCCAAATAATCATATCACCGATTATAAATTAATAAAACACCATTTTTAATGTTAAGGAAATTAAACCTATTACTTCTGTTTTTATGTCTTAGTCAAATTGTTTTCGCTCAGGCAGAAAATGCGCTTCCCGAAAAACCCAATCCGCCAAGACTTGTAAATGATTATGTAAGTCTTTTAAGTCCTCAAGAGTTAACTCAACTTGAGCGAAAATTGGTTGCCTTTGATGATTCTACAGGCACAGAAGTTTCTATCGTAATAGTTTCTGATTTAGCTGGCATGGACAAGGCAGCATATACCATTGCTCTTGGTAAAAAGTGGGGCATAGGTGGTGAAAAAAATAATGGAGTTTTAATTATGCTTCAGCCCGTGGGCGATAAAAAGAAAAAATCTTTTATCGCTGTTGGTAAAGGCCTAGAAGGTGTTATTCCGGATATTACTGCCAAACGTATAGAGTCGGAAGAAATGATTCCCGCCTTTAAAAAAGGGCAATATTTTCAAGGCCTTAATGCCGCTACAGACATTATTATGGGCCTGGCTAACAAAGATTTCGCGGCTGCCGACTACGAGAAAAAGTCTAAGGCAAAAGGCCTTTCCAGCGGAATTGTAATTGCTATTATGATTGTGTTTTTTATCATAGTGTCGTTTTTTAAACGTGGCAGTGCTTCGCATTCCATTGGGGGAAGTAATATTCCATTTCTCGCTGCATTAATGATGATGGGCTCCGGTAATAGCGGCCGGTATAATGATTTTAACTCCGGAGGTGGTGATTTTGGTGGTTTTGGTGGTGGTGACTTTGGCGGTGGTGGAGCAGGAGGAGAGTGGTAAGTAGCTTTATTTTATCAACTCCCCGGCGATTTTTTTTAATGTTATCTCCGATTTTTTAAGATTAAAACGCGCGTTTACCAGTCTGGTTATGGCATCTTCATAACTGCTTTGGCTCTCTTTTATTTCCAGATAATTACCAAGTCCTAATCTCAATCTTTCGGTACTTATCTTTAAACTTTGTTCTGCCAGCTTTATATTTTCTTCTTCCAAGTCTAACGCTTCCTTATCTCCCAAAAACCGATTGTAATTGGTAGCAACTTCCAGCAATCGTAATGTTTTTGTATTTTCTTCTTCCAGCCTATTATTTTGAAATTGAAGTTGAGACACTTTAAGTTGGTTATTGGTATTAAATCCGTTAAATATATTCCAGGAGAAGGTAAAGCCTAAATTATAACCCAGGTTTTGATTTAAAAGCGCAAAACCAGCCGAGTTTTCTGTTTTACCAAAAATATAGTTGGAAGTAAGGCCAAATTTCGGGAGCGCCTGGGAACGTATTTCTTTAATATTTTGACTGGTGATAAGGGCTTTCTTTTGAGAAAACAGGATGGAATTGTTTTGTTTTTCAACTTTTTGTTTAATATCCTCAATAGCCGATAAAGACTCAAAAACAAATACCGAATCTACAGAAAATGGATTGTTTGATTCTGGTTTTATCAATGCCAAAAGTTCTGTTTTATAATCGTTTAACGTGTTTTTCTGATTTATTAAATTCGATTTTTGAGCATTTAAATCCATTTTCGCCTGCAGTAACTCTACGTTGGAACCTGAACCCAATTCCAGTTTTTTCTTTGCAAGTATAATTCGCTCCTCCGACACCTTCATGGCTGCTTTAATACCATTTATCAATTGCTCCTGTTTTACAACCTGATAATAATTAATGGTGACTTTTTCAAGTGTGTTTTCAATTTGAATTTTTAAACTCAGTTCTCCTTGCTGCTCCATCAAGTTAAGCCTTTCTCTGTTGGCAAACATCTTCATTCCGTCAAATATGGTCCAGGTTAAAAAAGCACCACTATTTATATTATTGGAGGCAACTCCCTTTTTATCTACTAATAATCCACTTGAAAATTCCTGTTTAGTGTTGTTGTTAGATAAGCTTCCATTTGCCATCAAATCCACCTTGGGTAAAAACCCTGCGCTTCCCAAATTATTCTGAAG
>CANHPJ010000313.1 GCA_947462515.1 Bacteroidota bacterium
GTTGGGAGATGAGGTAAACGCTGCTTCAATCGTTTCAATGTTTATTTCAACTGAATCTTTGCTGGCGCAACTTCCATTGATAGATGATGTTAAATAAACCTTGTAGGTTCCTCCCACAGTATAAGTGTGGCTGGGGCTTTTAACCGTGGAACTTGTTCCATCGCCAAAATCCCAAATATAATCCGTTGCCCCGGTGGAGTTATTGGTAAGTGTAATTTTTTCCCAAGGACAGGCGTTTGATTTTGAAGGTGAAAAGGCAGCTTTGGTTGCGGCTCCTATGCTTATGAATTTTTTTTGCAACAAAGTATCTTTACAGCCATTGGCATCTGCCACCTCCAGAGAAACATCATAGTTTCCCAATGCGTTGTATATTTGTGTTGGAGGTGTTTTGGCCGAAGAATTTACCCCATTGCCAAAATTCCAGGTATAAATTACCGGCGCAACCCCCACAGAATTATTGGTAAAATCGACGTTTAGCGGTGGGGTGCAAGAACCTGTTGGACCAACTGCGCTAAAATCAGCAATTGCTGCCGGCTTTGTTGTAATGTAACCCGGTTTTGCATAATTACTTATACAGCCATTGGCATCTTCCACTTTTAATGAAATATTAAATGTTTTTGCTTCTAAAAATGTTTTTGTTGGATTTACTTCTGAACTCGAGCTTCCATCACCATAAAACCAAGTGTATTTTGAAAGAATCCCGCTGCCTTTCGTACTGCTATCTTTGAAATTTACCGTAAAAGGGACGCAGCCTATTTTAGGATTTACATCAAAAAAACCTGCTTTTGGGGGAGCATAGGCTGTAATAAAGTTGTCTACCTTCTTCGAATCGGTTTTATCAGCATTTGTTATTTTTAATTCAACAGTATATTTTCCGGAATCTACATAAAGCGCAATTGCCTGATTATTGTCAGAAGTGCTGTTATTAACGATTCCGTTTCCAAAAATCCATTCTCTTTTAGTTATAGCACTTGAAGAGGTTGTGAGGTCGGTAAAAATAACTTTAAGAGGAATGCATCCCGAAACGGTATCTGCTTTAAAATTAACAGTTAACTGCGCCTTTAAGTATAAAGGAAAAAGTAGAAATAAGCAAAATACAAGAAAGGTATTTTTTAGTTTCATTCTTAAAGTAGCATGTAACTCACTAAAATATGAATTTTTTCTAAAACAATTGGCTTTTTTTCATTTTTAAGGAAAAAACACCTTAGTAATTATATTTGCGGATTAAATAAATCAAATTTGTTTACGATTATTTTTAAAAGGTTGGTGCACTACAAATTAATCGTTCTTGTTTGCAAAACATTGAAAGTTAAAATATTAGCGGTTAGTTTGTATAAATTTTGAGGAAGAAAAGTTATTTTTTTTCTTTTTCTTTGGTTATAACAACAAAAATTTCCTCGTTATCTTTTTTCATGAGGTATTTTTCCCTTCCAAATTTCTCGAGGGTTTTGGGGTTGGTTTTCAATTCGAGTAATTCATTGCTGTCTTTTTTTATCTCTTCAATAAAAAAAGCTTTTTCCTCGTTTAGTTTATTTAACTGATTTTTAAGTTTGTATTGTGTGATTAAATCATTTCTGTCGAAAAATGAAATCCATACCAAAAAAGCAATGCTGGTGAGTACATATTTGTTTTTAAGATATGGTATTAGTTTACGCATGATAATTAAATAATGGATGCTTACTTGTTTTTAAGTATTTGATAGTTTAAATAGGTGTTTTTTACAGAGTCAAACATTAATTTTTTTTGATAGAATTTATTGAAACTCAAAATCAATGCAAAATTAAACAATCCATTGCCTTCATGTCACCTGGTACAAATTATTTTTTAACAAATTTATTAAATTCTGTCTTTGTTTACTCCAAAATTTGAGTATTAAATAATCTATTTATAGCATTAACATGAGGGACGGGTTTTATTTGTTTTCATTTTTTTAAATGAAATACTTAATTTCGTGTTCTTTTTTACTAACCAAATAAAAATAATCAATGTTTAGGAAATTCTTTAAAAAAGGTGTTTTGCTTGTTCTATCGGCATTTGCTTCGTTTCAAACAATGGCTGATGAGGGAATGTGGTTGCCCATGCATATCAAGAGATTAAATCATGTTGATATGCAAAAAATGGGGCTTAAGTTAACTGCAGAGGAGATATACAGTATTAATAACTCCAGTTTAAAAGATGCAGTTGTATCTTTTGGTGGATTTTGTACGGGAGAAATTATTTCGAACGAAGGCTTAATTTTAACCAATCATCATTGTGGTTTTGATGCTGTTCAGCAGCACAGTTCGGTAAAAAATGATTATTTGACCGATGGTTTTTGGGCAATGAAAAAAGAAGATGAGTTAGCCACACCCAGCTTATTTGTTAAGTTTTTGGTTAGAATGGAAGATGTAACCGAAAAGGTGTTATCAAGAGTGAATGAAAACATGACGGAGCTTCAAAGAGGCGATACCATTAAAAAAGTGTATGAAGAAATAAAAAAACAAACAACAGAAGGGACTCATTACACAGCTGATGTAAAAGGTTTTTTTGATGGAAATGAGCACTATGTGTTTGTTTATGAAATATTTAATGATGTAAGACTAGTAGGAGCTCCGCCTTCCTCAATTGGTAAATTTGGCGGCGACACTGATAACTGGATGTGGCCAAGACATACAGCCGATTTCTCCATGTTTAGAGTTTATATGGCGCCTGATGGAAAACCTGCTGCCTATTCAAAAGATAATGTGCCTTACAAACCAAAACATTTTTTGCCTGTATCAATAAAAGGAATAAAAGAAAATGATTATGCCATGGTAATGGGATATCCCGGCAGGACAAATCGTTACCTGACATCCTATGGTGTAAAACAGTCAATCGATAAAGAGCTTCCATCTAGAGTTAAAATCAGAGAAAAAAGATTGGCTTTGATGAAAACTGATATGGATGCCAGTGATGAAACCAGAATCAAATATGCCAGCAAATATGCATCTACCAGTAATTATCATAAAAAATGGCAAGGTGAGATAAAAGGATTAAAAGCATTATCTGTATATGATAAAAAGAAAAAAACAGAAGATGATTTTCAAACCTGGATATCAAAGGATAGTGAGCTTACAAAAAAATATGGTCAAGCAATTAAAAA
>CANHPJ010000314.1 GCA_947462515.1 Bacteroidota bacterium
GCGGGTTCGAACCCCGTCTTTCGCTCCATACCAAACAGAATGCCCAGGTGGTGGAATTGGTAGACACGCAGGACTTAAAATCCTGTGAACATTAGTTCGTGCGGGTTCAAGTCCCGCCCCGGGTACTTAAAAAGACAAGCTTCTTAGCTTGTCTTTTTTGTTTTCAAAAATTATTTTCCAAAAAATTGTTTCCCCAACTTTTGTAATTAATCTTTTTTTTATATATTTCTTCAATAGTTCTAGAAATACCTCACAATAAATAAGTGTTTAATATTTATGCTTAAAAAATTACTTGTTTTATTTGTTGGTTTTGCCTCTACCCAAGCCGTGGCTCAAATTAAAGACAAAACTCATATTCGTGGTTTTATGGATATCGGGGGAAAGTACGAATTCCAAAAGAAAGACAATAAAATTGTTAATGACAAGCTGAGTTTTCTTCTTGGAGAACAGGATCTTTTTATAACATCGGACATCTCAGATAAGATTTCATTTCTAGGTGAATCTGTATTGAAATATGATGCTGCCTCAGGTACAAAATTTTCAATTAGTCTTGAAAGAGCCGTTTTCAAGTTCAATTATTTTGGAAACCATAGCATATTTGCAGGTAAAGTTCACACTGCTTTAAATTACTGGAACGATTCCTATCACCATGGAAGATTGTTTTTCCCTACTATTGGCAGGCCGGAGCTTTTTAATCAAGCAATTATTCCTTTGCATACCACCGGGATAGGTTTGTCGGGTGAGAATTTAACTGATTTGAAAATTGGTTATACCCTTATGGCCGGTAATGGACTCGGTTCATCTGATATTTCGGATAATAATGTTTTTAAATCATACGTGGCCGCAGTGCACTTTAAACCAATAGATGGTTTAAGACTTGGTGGTTCTGCCTATTTTGATAATATTGACGGTGCTGTGCATATACATGGAGCAACAGGAGATATTATTGTAGATAAAACAACAAATCAGAAATTGTTCTCGGGATCCGTAGCATATTTTAAAAATAATTTTGAATTTCTTGCCGAGGGTTCATCCTGCAAAAATTCAAATGATGTTATTGGCAGCAGAATGACTAGGGCAGGATATGTTTATGTTGGTTATAGAATAAAAGATATTGTTTCACCCTATGTAAGATATGATAAGATCGCTTATCAAAATGGCGAAATGTTTTTTAAAGGAGCCAATACAGAAGCTTTTTCCGGGGGTATTCGTTATGAAATGAGTTATCTTACTGTATTTAAATTAGAATATCAGTATAAGCAATCATTAACAATGGCTGCCAGTGGACCTGCCATTTATACCAATAATATATCATTTCAAATTGCTTTAGGTTTTTAATATGAGAAACATTATTCGTTTATCATTGATGATAATTTGCCTGTGGGTAAGTTTAACATCTTTTACCCCTGAGGAAAGCAGCTTTAAAGTAGCTTTTTCTCAAGGTGATATAGCGCTCGCAATAATTGCAAATAGCAAAGGTGCACCCACAGAAATTTCTTTGTCAAAATTGAAATCTGTTTTCAGGGGCGAGCAACAAAGGTGGAAAGATGGTACAAAGGTGACTTTGGCTTTAATGAAAACTACCACTCCCATTGGTGATGAAATTGCCAAACGACTGTTAGGGATGACCTCCAAAGAACTAAATAAATATTTTTTAGCACAGGTTTTTCAAGGAAAAATGAGTTCTCCTCAATTTTTTGATTCTGAAGATGATCTTATAAAGTATGTCAAAAGCAATGAAGGTGCTATTGGGATAGTTGGTTCAAAAAATACTGGGGGCTTAAATCCAATTTTGGTTGATGGAAAAAAAACCTTTTGATAACAAGCATGGTTTGAAATTAATTACTGTTCGTAATAAAATTATTGCGGTAGTAATTGGAGTTACTTTGGTATTTGCTCCTTTCATTTTTATTTATTTTCCCAATAAACAAAAAGAGTTATTGATTGAAAGTTATAATAATGAAGTAAAAAATATTGCATCAACAGTAGCTCTAGGGGTAAATGTGGCCTTAATTGAGCAAAACTTTAGTGGCATAGAAATGGCGATGCAATATGCTAAGTCAGATCCCCGATTAACTTTTATTGCTTTAGTACAAATTGACACTGTTGTAAGTGATGATGGCAAAACACGTGAACTAAAAAAAACGGTGTTTAGTGTTTATCCTGAAAAATACAACATTGATTTAAACATAAAATCAAATGACTCAACCATAGTTAAAGAGTCACTTATTCAATCTGAAATGCTTAGCGGAAATGTCATTGTTGGCTTCTCAACCGCTTCAATTCAAAAAATTATAGCCAAAGTAAAAGCAACTTCATTTATTGGTAGCTTTTTAATTTCCTCTTTAGGCATCATCATTGGATTTCTTTTGGCACGTAATATTTCTAATCCTATAAAGAAATTACGCTATGCTCATTTAAGAGTAGGTGAAGGTGATCTCCAACAATCAGTTGCTGTTAGATCAAGAGACGAAATTGGTGATTTAGCGGCATCCTTCAACCAAATGGTTATGAAATTGGATCAAGCGGAGAAACAATTACAATTTCAAAAATTCCGAATTGAAGAAAAAAACAAGGAAATAATGGACAGTATTTGGTACGCCAAAAGAATTCAATATTCCTTGCTTGCAAAAGAATCATTAATGAATGAGAAATTTCCAGAACATTTTATATTCTTTAAACCCAAAGACATTGTTAGTGGTGATTTTTACTGGGTTCACGAATTAAGTAATGGCCAGACAGCCTTAGTGGTAGCAGATAGCACAGGACACGGCGTGCCCGGTTCGATTATGAGCTTACTCAATATTTTTAGTTTATATGAGGCAGTAGCAGCCGAAAATCTATTGTCACCGGCTGAAATATTAAATTATACAAGAAGTAAAATTATTGAGCATTTAATGGATGATGGAAGTTTTGAAGGTGGCAAGGATGGAATGGATTGCAGTTTGATGTGCTTTGACTTTAAGAATAATATACTTAGTTATTCGGCTGCAAATAATCCGGTTTGGATAGTAAGAAATAAAGAGATTATTGAACTGCTGCCGGATAAAATGCCTGTTGGTAAACATGATAGAGATCATTTATCTTTTTCACAAAAAGAGATACAGCTTTGTAAGAATGA
>CANHPJ010000315.1 GCA_947462515.1 Bacteroidota bacterium
AAATACTGAACCAGGCGAATACTGCTGACTCTTGCGATTATTTATCTGATCAAGAGAAAAAAACAATTCAAATATGCAATCTTGCAAGAACCAACGGCAAGTTGTTTGTAGATAATATATTACTGAATTATCCTGAGATTATTGCCAACATGGATAACAATAAATATGTTGGTTCCTTATTAACCCAAATGGAAAAAATAAGTAATCTACCCCTTTTATACCCTGATTATTTCTATTATAAATTGGCTAAACAACATGCTACTGAAATGGGGCTATCAGGAAAGACCGGTCATCACGGTTCAGAAGAACGTTTCAGTAAAATGATGAAAAAAACTGATGCCCTCAAATGTGGTGAGAATTGCGATTATGGTTATGACAAGGCATTGGATATTGTCTTACATTTATTGATTGACGATGGCATTGCTTCCTTGGGACATCGGAAAAACATATTGGATAAAGACTTTAATACTATTGGAGTTAGTATAATGCCTCATCAAAAATACGAATATAATTGTGTTCAATTGTTTGCAGCAAAAGGACTTAAATCTGAAATCTCACTTATGGATAAAATACTTTTTTGGAAAAAAAATAAGTAATGAAATTATCGAAAAAAATAATTTTTCTCATTTATGATACCTTAGAATTAATTTTAAACAATCAAACAGATATTTCACTGATTTAGTTTAAATTAAAGATTATATTTATTTTAAAACAGCTACAAACACCAATAGCTATTACAGCAAATACATTATGAAAAAAATCCTTATCCTAATTTGTTTTTTAATTACATCTCTTCTTGTTAAATCACAGACGATAAGTGATATCAAAAAATCTCCAAAATATTATTGGGGCGAAGGATCAGCAAAAAACCTTCCGCAGGCTGACAAAAATGCTTTACAGGATTTGATAAGTCAAATATCAGTTAATGTTCAAAGCAATTTCAATGAGGTTTTAGTTCATGAAAACGGAAAAACAAAAGAATTAATCGAGTTGATTACGAAAACCTATTCTGGAGCCACGCTAGACAGAGCGGAAAGAAAAGTCGATGAATCAAAAAAAGATCAAGTAACGGTATTACGTTATATTCCAAAAGAAAAAATGGAAGAGATTTTTACAGATAGAAAAAGAAAAATATTTGAATACATAAAAACAGCCGAAGAGGCAGAAAAGGAAGTAAGGATAAGCGATGCCCTAAAATATTATAATTGGGCACTTGCTTTACTCCGCAGTCACCCTGACTGCAACAAAATAAATGCTTCTATTAATGGGAAACCAGAAGCATTGATATTAACTGCCTTACCTGATAAAATTAACTCCATATTTACCCAACTCAAAATTGAAATATCTGATATTGTTGACAAAAAGGAAGAGAAAAACATCATATTATCGATAAAATACCAGGATAAACCGGTGCAAAATTATGATTTCACCTATTGGACAGGAGATACCTGGACTAACCTGAATAGTGCTAAAGATGGCATAGGTACAGCCGATTTTTTTGGAGAGACATCAGGTTCATTTAGTGACCTGCGTTTAAGAACTGAATATATTTACCTGGAGAACAGCAAAGTTGACAATGAAATTGCAAGTGTTTTAGAGAACACCAATACCCCAAACTTTAAATTTGCAGAACTGAAAATACCCCTTAAAAAAACTGTTAAAAAAGAAAAAGAAATCCCGGCTGAAATCAATGAAAACATAACTAAAATTTCCAAAAAAGAGGAGGTATTGATTGCTGATATTAGTCCCGAAATAAACTCAAATATGACTTTAATAAAGAAGTCTATTGAAAACAAATCAGCCCTTACAGTGAAACATTTATTTACTGAGGAAGGATTTAAAATTTTTGAAAAACTTATTAATTATGGAAACCCATCTTTAATACCACAAAAAAATAAAATGCAACAAATTAACCTTGGCGAAAAAACAATTATAAGATCCTTGCCAATGACCTTCGCATTTAAAAAAAGTAATAAAAAATTTGTTGAAGAGATAGTTTTCACTCAAGATAAAACCGGAAAAATATGTAATGTAGCCTTCGGCCTTTCTGACATCGCATTAAATGGTATATTAGGACAAAGTCAGGAGTTTGCCACCATAAACGAAAAATTTCAACTCGTACAGTTTATGGAAGATTATAAAACAGCTTACAATTTGGAACGAATAGATTATTTGGAACAAATTTTTTCCGATAATGCCTTAATAATTGTTGGAAATGTTTTGAAGCAAGAGGAAAAAATGCCAATGGATGCAATGAAAGTAAATCTAAACATAAAAAACATAAACTATAGTAAGCTAAGTAAAAAAGAATTTCTAGATAAACTTAGAACTGTATTTAAAAATAATGAAGCCGTCAATATACGTTTTGACGCAAACACAATTAAAAAGAAACGAATAGACGGAAAGGTTTTCGGCATTCAAATTGCTCAAAACTATTATTCAACCAATTATGCCGATAAAGGGTATTTATTTTTAATGATTGACCTGGAGGATTTATCCAATCCTAAAATATATGTTAGAACATGGCAGCCAGAAAAAAATCCTGATGGTTCTATTTTCGGAATAGGCGATTGGGGTGGTGAATAATTCTAAATAAAAATGTTACGGGGAAAATTCATCTACTGAAAAAATTGATTCAAACTGCCAAACGCTGAATTCAACCTACAAATGCAACTTATGTTTTAAACGATAATCTTTCCAATATAAATTTTCAGCACCAAATCATCCGTAAACCGATCAAAACAGATTTTAACACTCTTTAAAACATAAAGTCAAACGGTATATCAATAACTAGTCGAGATTGTATCTAACTGTTTTAGATCCAACTACAAATCAAAGCCATACATAAAACCAATTATGTAACTATTAACTGGCAATTTAACGTTCCATTTATTCTGGAACTGATAAAAAACTTGAATCTGATTCTTATTATTGATCTCATAATTCACAGTTGCACGATACCTTTCGCCACTCAAATCATTTGGAATAAAAGATTGGCCATCGTAAAAATATTCTGCTGAAATACCGGGAACAATCCTTCTTCCAAAATCATACTCCAAACTAGCCCTTTGCCTTAAAACACCTTTTGGATTTCTGCCATTTTCACTGCTGAAAAA
>CANHPJ010000316.1 GCA_947462515.1 Bacteroidota bacterium
CTGAAAACCAATTTAATATGATGGCCTTTTCATTATTTCATGATAAATAATCATGTTTTTAGGATCAAAGTCAGTTAACACACTATGGCTTGAAGGAGCTTCGTCTTTGGCAGTTTGATCATTCATCTTTTCATTTTTAACATTTTGTCTATTTAGATCATCGACAAGAACTTTATGAAAAAGATCCTCCGCATATTCCACCTTATAGTTATGATCAGGAATCAAAATTTCCTTGTTAGGTGAATCAATAAAATCCCTATTCATTTTATCAGAAACTGTTTCAGTCATTGGAATTGTACTCTTTTGACCATGGGTTACCGAACCTGAATCAGGAATAGATTTTCCAACGGTGGAATCATCGGATTCGGTTTTACGTCTAATGTATTTAAAATAAAGCCATCCTAAAGCAAACAAAATATAAATTACAGTTTTAAGATTTATCCCTTCCATAGCTCAATATATCCTTTCAAAATTTAATTATTGGTCAAAAAACTAATTAGTACGTTTAGAGTTGCGATTTAGAAAGAGACCTCTTCTTTTTTCATTTAATGCTTTAGATTTTTTTCTTGTTTCCTTCATCCTCTTGCGCGTTTCTTTAGATTGAATTTTTAATTGATGCTTTTGTTTTTCTTTTTCTATTTTTTTTTGCTCATTGGCTTCTCTATCTTTTGCCTTTTGCATGGCAGACTTTTTCTTTTTAGTAGATTCGTTGCCACTGTCTGTGCTTTGTCCATAAAAAATCAAAGGCAGCAACAAACACACAAATAACAACACAAAAATTTTAAACCTATAATTTTTCATTACTTTGGTGGAATATTTGTAGTTTAAAAATTTCAATAGCATCGAAAAAGATGAAAAAAGACATTTTAAATACAATAATAGTGTTATTTTTTTTGACTAGCTGCATCAAAGATAATTCATCTTCGATTCCTTATGTTCCCGTAAACCTTATTATATATGTTTCAGACCCTTCATTTATTAATTTGAATCCTATTGGTGGTTGGATTTATTATAATGGAGGATCCAGAGGCTTGATAATTTTCAGGAAATCACCAGATGAGTTTGCTGTTTATGACAGGCATTGCACATATCAGCCAGAAAAACCATGTGGCAGAATAGTTGTCGATTCTACAAATTCGTTCCTTGCAGTTGACACCTGCTGTTCCTCTAGATTCTTATTAATTGACGGATCGGTAAATCGAGGTCCAGCCACCTTACCTTTAAAAAGATACAATTCAAATTTTGACGGAAACAGACTTTCAATATACAACTAGGCTAAAGTAAATTCTTACAAGATACTTTGTTGTTTTTTATCCCTTTTCACTTAATTATATTCAAACCAATAGCCAAAAAAAACAGGCTACCTTTTTGGGATAGCCTGTTTTTTTTATTCTTACTAAATATTAGTATCTGTAGTATTCCGGTTTGAATGGCCCTTGAGCATCAACGCCGATGTAATTAGCTTGATCGGAAGTTAAAACATCCAGTTCAACACCAATTTTAGCCAAATGCAATCTAGCAACTTTTTCATCCAATTGCTTAGGAAGAGTATAAACTTTATTCTCATACTTATCTGCATTGGCCCAAAGCTCTAACTGAGCAAGAACTTGATTTGAAAAAGAGTTAGACATCACAAAAGAAGGGTGTCCAGTAGCGCAGCCTAAATTAACTAATCTACCTTCTGCCAAAACGATAACATCTTTTCCATCAATAGTATAAATATCTACCTGAGGTTTAACCGTATTTTTAGTTTGGCCATAATTGGTATTTAACCAAGCCATATCAATTTCAGTATCAAAATGTCCGATATTGCATACGATTGCTTTATCTTTCAACATTTTAAAATGACGACCTACAACTATATCCTTATTACCAGTTGTAGTAACAACGATATCAGCTTCTTTGATAGCAGTGTCCATTTTTTTAACTTCATAACCGTCCATAGCTGCTTGCAATGCACAGATAGGATCTATTTCAGTAACGATAACACGAACACCTTGACTGCTTAAGGATTCCGCAGAACCTTTACCAACATCACCATAACCAGCAACAACGGCAACTTTTCCAGCCATCATAACGTCAGTAGCTCTTCTTATGGCGTCAACTAATGATTCTCTACAGCCATATTTATTATCAAATTTAGACTTGGTAACAGAATCATTAACATTAATAGCTGGCATCAACAATGTGCCATTTTTCATTCTTTCATATAAACGATGAACTCCTGTTGTAGTTTCTTCTGAAAGACCTTTGATTCCGGCTGCTAATTCAGGATAACGATCAAACACCATATTAGTTAAATCACCACCATCATCCAAAATCATATTCAATGGTTTTCTATCTTCACCAAAATATAAAGTTTGCTCTATACACCAATCAAACTCAGTTTCAGTCATACCTTTCCAAGCATAAACAGATATACCTGCAGCGGCAATTGCGGCAGCAGCATGATCTTGAGTAGAGAATATATTGCAACTAGACCAGGTAACTTCTGCGCCTAAAGCGGTTAAAGTTTCAATTAGAACAGCTGTTTGAATAGTCATATGCAAGCAACCGGCTATTCTAGCACCTTTTAACGGTTGACTTGGACCGAATTCTTCACGAATAGCCATTAAACCCGGCATTTCAGCTTCTGCCAATTTAATTTCTTTTCTTCCCCATTCAGCGAGAGAAATATCTTTTACCTTGTTCATTACTAAATGTTGTTTAAGAGTTGTGTTTTCCATTATTTTTGATTTAAATTCGTTTTTTGAATTCATATAACAATACACAAAACTACAAAACTTTACTATTTAATACAATTTTATACGGTTCAAATTTCAATTTAATAATCTACAAAATTGATTAAATAAAAATTTCAACAAAGCGCCAATGAGTCTTTTTTCAGTTATAACCCCCACAAAAGAGCTTTCAATAGGGATTTGGGAAATAACTGAATCTATAGATGAGCTATTAGAAATAACTTCATTAAGTGAAGAAGAAAAAAACATTTTAGACAAATTTAGCTCAATAAACAGAAAACAACAATGGCTAGCGACAAGAACATTGATCCAAAGAATACTTGACACGCAAACAAGAATTGGATATAGAGAATCCGGTAA
>CANHPJ010000317.1 GCA_947462515.1 Bacteroidota bacterium
AACGAGTGGATTTCGGTAGCTGATGAAAGCTGTTTTCCGATATATGAATTGGCCAATAAGTATAAACTAGCTATTGAGATACACCCGTATGATGGTGAAAAAATGGTAGCATTAAAAGACGATTACTGGCGATTTCATCTGGTTTGGATGATGGCTCAAAGTGCAGATACTCTTCACCTTTTTACCTTAAAAAATATACCAAATCTTTTTACTGACATTCGCACCTGTTTTGCCCACGGCTGCATGCTTGGTCAGGCTAATTTCGGCAGAAGGGTTCAAGGTTTTGAGGGGCGCCCCGATTTATTTAAAGGTGGCGAAAACCCAAAAACTACTTTGGGGCATCCAAACCTATTTTTTGATACCTTGGTTCATGATGCTTATACCCTTCAACTTTTAAAACACCGAGTTGGCATATCTCAAATTGTTGCCGGATTGGACGACCCATATCCTCTAGGTGAAATGGAGAATGTTCCGGGTTGCTTTCCGGGAAAGGTAATTGAAGATGCTGTTGATTTAAATATCATAAGCCGACAAGATGCCAATAAAATATGGCTCGAGAATGTATTAAAATGGCTTAATTTATAGATTAGTTCATGATTTATTGCTGAATTCAATTTGTAATTACAACCTCTGCGTTAAACAATAATTTTTCTTTAAAAAACATACGATTTTCTAATCCATATTAAATCGCCATTTTTATTTTTTATGAATAATAAAAAAGATTTAAAAATATCCGTAATCATTCCCCTTTACAATCGGCCAAAGGAAATAGAAGAATTGTTAGAAAGTCTTACCAAACAGACTTTTAACGATTTTGAAGTGGTGGTTGTTGAAGACGGCTCTTCAATAAAAAGCGAGCATATTATCAATGGATACAAGGATAAATTAAACATCATTTATTGTTTTAAAGAAAATACAGGTCCTGGTCAGTCCAGGAATTATGGATTCGAGAAAGCTTCGGGTAATTATGGTGTTTTTTTGGATTCTGATTGTGTTCTGCCACCAAAATACATGGAAATTGTCCATCATGAACTAACAAATAACTATTCCGATGCATTTGGAGGTCCTGATCAGGCTCATGAGAGTTTTACAATGCTGCAAAAAGCAATCAATTACTCCATGACTTCATTTTTTACCACCGGCGGAATTAGAGGAGGAGGAGAGAAAATGGAAAAATTTCATCCACGAAGTTTTAACATGGGGTATTCCCGAGAGGTATTTGAATCTACCAAAGGTTTTTCTAAAATGCGCTTTGGCGAGGATATTGATATGAGCATAAGAATTATTGAAAATGGTTTTACCGCCAAACTCTTTAAGGAGGCTTTTGTTTATCATAAGAGAAGAACTAACTTAAGACAGTTTTTTAAACAAATTTTTAATTCAGGAATAGCCAGAATCAATTTGTATAAAAGGCATTCAAAATCTTTAAAATTAGTTCATTTTGCGCCTGCAGTTTTTACAATAGGTCTAATAAAATTGCTTGTGCTGTCGGTGTTGATTTCTGATTTATTTTTCTTGCCTGTTGTTTTTCATATGGCTTTACTCTTTGTTGATTCAACGATTAAAAATAAAAGTGTCTCAATTGGTTTTCTCTCTATTGCAACCAGCTATATGCAACTAATAGCTTATGGTTTAGGATTTTTAAAGGCTTTTTGGAAACGAATTATCTTAGGAAAAGATGAGTTCTCTGCCTTCAATAAAAACTTTTATAAATAAGGGTTTAATATCTGAAATTCAGTTTTTTATGTTTTTATTGAGTCGGTTATTTTTTGACTTTATTGATTTTTTTTAAATTCTTCTAACTAATAATATGACGGAATATATCATCATTTGCCTGGTTGCCATGATTGGTTCATGTCTGACGCTCTTTTCGGGTTTTGGACTCGGTACTTTGCTTGTTCCGGTTTTTGCGCTTTTTTTTCCCATCGATCTCTCCATTGCATTAACCGCCATAGTACATTTTTTAAATAATGTTTTTAAATTAATTCTTTTTGGAAGGCATGCAGACAAAGCTATAATCATTCGATTTGGCTTTCCATCCATTTTAGCTGCTTTCATAGGTGCATATTTACTGACTTTTATTGGAGGCCTTGAGCCAATCTTCCAGTATGAATTGTTTGGCAAAATGATTTCTATAATGCCAATTAAAGTTACTATCGCCATTGTACTTTTATTTTTCGCCCTTTTTGAAATAATACCTAAGCTATCACAACTTCAGTTTGATAAAAAATACTTGCCTTTAGGAGGTTTTTTAAGCGGTTTTTTTGGTGGATTATCTGGTAATCAGGGCGCTTTACGATCTGCTTTTTTAATAAGAACCAAGCTGAGCAAGGAAACTTTTATCGCCACGGGTGTTGTAATTGCTTGTTTAATTGATGTTTCACGTTTGGTAATATACTCCGGTCAAATTTTAAAAGTAGGTGATGGGTTAAATAAGTCTTTAATTATTGCAGCTACACTAGCTGCTTTTGTAGGAGCTTATTTTGGAAGTAAATTATTCGAAAAAGTTACCATCATCACCATACAAAAAATTGTAGCCTTTATGCTTATCATATTTTCATGTTTGCTGGGCTTTGGAATCATTTAATGCCAATTTTGAATTTTTCTATCCGAAAAAATGGTTTAGTAAATTCGCCAGGTTTTATTTGTTAATAAACATTGTTATAAATATAATTTCGGGCCTTTAATTTTAGAAATATGCTTTAGTATTTTTACCGTTAAGCAATATTTATTGAAATGAATAAAATATACTTCGTCTACTGTTTATTTATCCTTGCTTTATCAAGCTGTGGTGTCTCTGATGATAAGGAACCCAATGGAAAAAATGTATTTCGTTATAACGAATCTGCCGGTATAACTTCTTTAGATCCAGCCTTTGCCAGTAATTTTGAAAACGTTTCAGCTGTAAATCAGTTGTTTTATGGTTTGGTTCAAATGAATTCCCGATTGGAGGTTACTCCATGTATTGCTAAATCGTGGGAAATTTCTAAGGATGGTCTTTTGTATACCTTTCACTTAAGGAATGATGTTTATTTTCACGATAGTCCCATTTTTGAAAAGGGTATAGGAAGGCGAGTTTTGGCTTCCGATTTCGTA
>CANHPJ010000318.1 GCA_947462515.1 Bacteroidota bacterium
AATCTGATTTTAGCGCTTGGGTTTTTGATGCTAATTAAAACTAACACAAGCTTTGAAACAATATCATTTTGTTGAGCTCAAAAAGATGATCGATAAGCTCCAACAAATTGATTTTGATTATGTTAAAAATATTTGATCGGCTTAATTACCCACTAAAACAAAACATAGATTGGGCAAAAAACAGCTCATTTTAATTCTCTGACTGACTGTATTGAATCTGATTTTAGTGCTTGTAGTTTTGAAGCTAATTAAAACTAACACAAACTTCGAAAAACTATCATTTTGTTGAACTCAACAAGATGATCGAGAAGTGCCAATAAATTGATTTTGATGATGCTAAAAATCTTTAATCGGTTTAATTAACAGCTAACCAAAAAAATAGATTGAGCAAAAAACAGCTCATTTTAATTCTCTGATTGGCTGCATTGAATCTGATTTTAGCACTTGGGTTTTTGAAGCGAATAAAATATACCAACAAGCTTCGAAACAATATCATTTTGTTGAGCTCAACAAGATGATCAGAAAATAAATCTGTACTATTTTGAATATTATTGGGATGTATCTTCTACTTATATAAACGATAAATTAAAATAAATTACTGATTGCGACAAAACAGAAGAAGATTACCTTATGCTTTAATAAGTTCAAAATGTAAATTAACGAAAGCAATAAAAATCATTTATTACTTTTTAATTTATTTCTATCTACTTGTTTATCGGCGGTTTTAACCCTTCGTTCTATTTTTTTAATATCTTCCTCAGCAGGTAAATTTTCTGGTTTAATACCACTTTTTGCTAAAAGAAATCGAATATCCTTATTGTTTTTAATGTGTTCATCTGTTATTCCAGCTTCACCCTTAATATCGTTACCTTTTACATTAAAATTTGTTATTTCAGCAGCTAATTGCTTAGCTGTTAAAGTAATTGTTGGAAGAAAATCAGCAAGAGGTCTTTTCTCAGGGACCCCTAATTTTTTCTTCATGTAGGTTGTTGAAAACCCTCCAAATAATGAAAAATCTCCTTTACTTCTTATATTTGCAAAACCTCTACTGTCAACTCCTCTTTCATAAATATTCTTTGAAAGTTCCGTTTCTGTTGCCGCCAATTTTTCCCTTGCTTGTATTCGTTCATTGAGTAAAATTCTTTCTTCAAGTAATTCTTGCTTTCGGGTTTGAATAGCAAAATAACTCTGTGCAAAAGCAATTGGTTGTTTCTTAGGGTCGCCGTTTTGAGCAATTAGATAACAGGCATAGCGAGTAAGCATTATATCTTCTAGTTCTCTTTTGCCTCCTTTACCTATCTCTATCATTTTGTTGACATCAACAAAATGATCTAAAATATCTTCCCCACTATTTTTGCAACTTTCTTTGGCTTTTTCGATTGATTTATAAAAATTACGCCATTCCGAATAACCTAGAAGCTCTTGAAGTTCTCTGGCCAGC
Organism: Bacteroidota bacterium; assembly: GCA_947462515.1. Classification (GTDB taxonomy): domain Bacteria; phylum Bacteroidota; class Bacteroidia; order JACCXN01; family JACCXN01; genus CANHPJ01. The sequence continues at coordinate 1,442 of CANHPJ010000318.1, forward strand.
CAATACTCAACACCATCAAAATCATAAGCAGACTCCTCAAATATTTTATTAAGTTTTATAATTAATGCCTTTTCCATAATTTTTTTCTTTTGTTTCTTTCAAATATTACGCCAATGTTTCTTTTTTTAGACAACTAAAAACTCTATTACAATATTTGTTTAATAAACTTGTAACAATTTTGGATAAATAAATTTATATAATGACTGTTTTCTAATTAAACTTGTTCATTTTGAGTTTGCAATGTCATGTTGGGTTTAATTAAAAAGTTTATCCGATTATCTCCCAATCAGCACTTGATGCTATTAGAGGCCTTTTTTTATGGAGATTACTATCCACAAGCTTCAGAAAGTTCATCTTGTTATAATCAATACATATATTTGATATTTATTTTGAGTTTGCTATTTCATGTTTGATTTAATTAAAAAGTTTATCCGATTATCTCCCAATCAGCATTTGATGCTAATGGAGGCTTTCGTAGGCCTTTTTTTTTCTAAGCTGGCTTTACTAATTTTTCCGCTTAAAAAAATTGCACCTCGTTTGGGTATTCTAAATCAGGAGCTGAACAAAAGCATTACGACACTGCAAGCAAAAAAAGCAGAAGAAATTAGGCTTGCTGTAGCTAGAGTGGCTCGCTTTGTGCCTTGGCGCAGCGTTTGTATGGATCAAGCCACAGCTGGCCTGATGATGCTTAGCAGAAGAAAAATACCCGCAAGCATATGCTTGGGGGTTAAAAAAGACACCCAACAAAACAAACTATTAGCCCACGCCTGGATTTTATGCGGAAATCGTATTTTAATTGGTGGCAAACAAAGTCGCGGTTTTAAATTAGTTTCTACCTTTGTAAGAAACCACTAAAACAAGTACAAAGCGCGTGAAACAAAATAAAGAGATTATCCCTTCTTTAAAATGGCTCATACAACTAGCTGATATTAAAAGCATTATATCGCTTGCAGTATTGGTTATAATGGGGCTTTTGCAAGGGGTTGGTGTTTTTATGATAGTACCTCTGCTTTCTTTATTAGGCATAGGCCGTAGCGGAGCCGAGGGTAAATTAGGCCAAATTAAATTCGTGTTTCAAAACCTGGGCTTGCCCTTAAACATTAATAGCATAGTACTGGTGTTTTTTGGATTTATTTTTATGCATGCCTGCCTCAAATTATACAGTGCCAACTTAAATTCTAAAATCGTTCAACACTATGCCAACAGTTTACGCAAAAGATTGCATCTGGCCGTGCTGGAGAGCAAGTGGAAACAAATAACCCAATCGCGCAGTTCTGATATTATTGGGATATTAAGCCGCGAGGTAAACCAGGTTGCATTTGGCGTGTCGAGTATGTTTCAGCTGCTGAGTGTTTTGATAATATTAATGGTACACATAGTTATTGCGGCTTTTATATCCTTAAAATTTACACTGTTAATATTGGCCGGAGCAGGCATTATCTTTGTTTTTCAACGTAAGCTGTTCGCTAAATCGTATAACAAGGGCAAAAAGGTGAATTATTCCATGAAAGAGCTGCAACATGCTCTGCAAGAGTTGTTTCAAAATATAAAACAGGCCAAAAGTATGGGAGCCAATAAACAGCAGGCTTTGGTTTTTGATGCTATTTCGGATGAGGTATATCATACCAATCAGCAAATGAGTAAAGAAAAAGC
>CANHPJ010000319.1 GCA_947462515.1 Bacteroidota bacterium
GGCGTAAGCCATACATGGCAGCCGGAAACAACACTTTCATTAACAACATGTTAGGGATTTGCAAATTAGAAAACGTGTTTCAACAACAAACAAGCCGCTACCCTGAAATAGCTGCTCAGGTTTTGAAAAATCAGAATCCCGAATTAATACTTCTTTCTTCAGAACCTTTCCCCTTTAAAGAAAAACACATAAAAGAATTAAAAGACATGCTGCCTGAGGCAAAAATTCAATTGGTTGATGGCGAAATGTTTTCTTGGTATGGATCAAGACTTAAAAAAGCTGCCGGCTATTTCAAAAATATGATGGATGCTTTATAGTAAAACCATTTTTTAATGCGATTAAATCCTTAAAATCTTATTAAATTTGGATTTAAACAATCGCTCTTATTAGATCAATAATTTTACATATCATTTTATTTCTGCTTATTTTTTGCAACTCATTACGGGCTCAAAAAGTAGGCTTAGTGTTAAGTGGCGGCGGTGCTTCCGGACTCGCTCACATAGGTGTTTTAAAAGCACTTGAAGAAAACAACATTCCAATTGACTACATAACAGGAACCTCCATAGGTGCTTTAGTTGGTGCTTTGTACGCATCCGGACTATCACCCGAAGAAATAGAACAGTTAATTAAATCAGAAAACTTTAACCGTTATGTAAATGGAATCATTGAAGACAAGCACCTCTATTATTTCAAACAAAAAGACCCAAACAGCTCATGGATAACCTTGAGGTTTTCTTCTGGAGCGATTGTGCAATCTTCACTGCCAACAAATTTAATTTCAACCGTTCCGCTCGACCTTGGATTAATGGAGTTATTAAGTGGACCAACGGCTGTAGCTAATAATAATTTCGATAGTCTTTTTATCCCTTTTAGATGCATCGCCTCGGACATTGCCAACAAAAAACAAATCGTGTTTTCTAGCGGTAACCTAAACGAAGCCGTCAGAGCTTCCATTACCTATCCATTTTACATTAAACCCATTATAGTGGACGGGAAACTACTTTTTGATGGAGGACTTTACAATAACTTTCCTTCAGACATCATGTACAATGATTTCTATCCCGATATAATTATTGGAAGTAATGTTTCTGGAAACTTTCCTTTACCCGAGGAAGACGACATACTATCGCAGTTAAAAAATATGGTGAGTAACAACAGCAATTATTCCACACTTTGCGACAACGGTATTATGATTGAATCGCACTCCGATTTATCTCCTTTCGACTTCGACAACCCGCAGGAAATAATAAACAAAGGATATAACTCCGCTTTACTAAAAATAAAAGAAATTAAAACACAACTAGTTTATACCCCTGATCATCTTTCGATAGTCGAAAAAAGAAAAGAATTCAGAAAAAGGATTCCGGAACTTAATTTTGGAAACATTTTAATAGATGGGCTTAACAAAAAACAAGCTCATTACATTAGGCAATTATTAAGCCATAAACAAAAGCAAATAAGTTTTAGTGATTTAAAACCTGAATATTTCCGATTAATAAGCGATGATAAAATAAAAAACATATTTCCTTTGGCCGAATACAATCCACAATCAGGGAATTATAACCTCATTTTAAAAATAAAAAAAGAAAGGGAAATCATTACCCAATTTGGAGGGAACATTTCCAATAAACCAATAAATCAGGGTTTCCTTGGATTACAATACAATTATCTGGGAAAAAATGCATTAACCCTAAATGCAAACACCTATTTTGGGAAACTATATGGATCCATACAGCTGAAAGCCCGCATCGATTTTCCAAATAAAATACCCTTTTATATGGATGCTGCCTATACGCTTAACCGATGGGACTTTTTTAAAAGCAGCAGTGCTTTTTTTGAGGATGTCAAGCCTTCTTACCTGATTCAAAAAGAAAATTACGGAACATTAAATATTGGTTTACCCGTTTACAACACAAGTAAACTGAATGCTTCCTTTACTTTTGGTAATCTTGAAAACAATTATTATCAAACACGTAAATTTTCGGTTGCAGACACCAGCGACGAAACTAATTTCAATTTCATTTCTTTTGGTTTATCCTTCGAAAAAAACTCTTTGAATAGAAAGCAATATGCCAGTGAAGGAAGTTATTTGTGCTTTAAATCAAGATATATAAAAGGAGAGGAATATACCACACCAGGCTCTACAGCAATAAACGAGAGACCTTTCAGGGGAATCCACCAATGGAATACATTTAACCTCACATCAGAAATTTATTTAAAATCCAGCAAATACTACCGGCCTGGTTTATTTGCAGAAGCAGTATATTCCACCCAACCATTTTTCCATAACTATACAGCATCGGTATTAGCTTCTCCGGCATTCTCTCCGATATCTGAATCTAAAACTTTATTTTTAGACAACTTTAGAGCAGCTAAATATACTGCGGTGGGAATAAAAAATGTTTTCTGCTTTCCAAAAAACATAGATTTTAGACTTGAAGGATATGTTTTTCAGCCTTTGAGAGAGTTAATTAAAAATCAAAACTATGAACCTAACTTAGGTACTGTTTTAAATACAAGATATTTTATTGCTTCGAGTTCCCTCGTCTATCATAGCCCTGTTGGGCCGCTGGCACTTAACATTAATTATTATCAAAAACAAATACAGCCAATCAGCCTTATGGTGCACTTTGGATATTTGATATTTAATAAGCGAGCACTGGATTAATTCCCTTAATTTTTGAAGGTTTTTACTATACTATTTACTTCACAACCTAATATAAAAAGATTATTTTATTTCTCGAATTTCATTTTCTGTCAAGCCCGTCAATTCTGAAATATCCTTGATGGGCAGCCCTCTTTTAAGTAATTTCTTTGCAATATCTAATTTACCTTCCAAAAGCCCTTCTCTTTTTCCTCTTTCTTCCCCCTCAATAATTCCAATCTCCTTTCCTTCCTCCCTAGCAGTATCAAGCGAGTTTTTCAAATCACGATAATGCTTTAAACTATCTTCATACGACTGAGCCTGAGCAATAGTAAACCTTGAAATTTCTGCCGCTTCAAACAACTTTTCGAAGATCTTTTCCCGCAATTTATCAGGCACGCGATCTAATTTGTTCAAATTGCGTATCACATACAACCACTTTTCAAA
>CANHPJ010000320.1 GCA_947462515.1 Bacteroidota bacterium
CTTACGAATTGATAAAAAAAATACAGCCGGATGTTTTGGTAAAGGGATCGGATTATAAGCCAGAAGACATTGTTGGATACGAAATAGTTAAGGCAAGGGGAGGAGTGGTTTCAACGATAGCTTTTTTACCGGGTTTTTCTACATCATTAATAGAGGCAAGGATAAGGGAGTCATAGTTATACTTTTATAGATTTTGTATTCGTTGATTGTTTTTCCCTTTTAAATAGGCATTTGTAAAAACACTTCCCAAGATTACAATTGTGCCAAAATAAAACTCGGTAGACATTTTTTCTTTCTGATCAAAGAAAATGTAGGCCATTATGATTCCATAAACTGGTTCCAGATTTGTAGTCATCGTTACCGTAAAGGGAGATAGTTCTTTCATGACGTTTATACTTGCGATTAATGCAAAAGCAGTACAGATGGTGCCCAATAATAATAAATAAGCTATATCGTGCATGCTTATCATTAATAGGGACATATTTATGTTTGATGTTAGCAAAAGATAGATGCTTATTGCGATGAATCCTCCAGACATTTCATAGAATGCTATTTTACCCGGGGAATGTTTTTTGGCGTAATTACCATTAATTACCGTAAAAAGGGATGCCATCAAAGATGAAAAAAGGGTGTAAAATATTCCTCTTTGATATTGAGTTTCAAATTTGAAAATTATCAGTAATCCGATTATAACGGCAATACCCAGTAATATTTCATAAAGTACAATTTTTTGTTTTTGTATAATCGGTTCAAGAATTGCAGTAAAAAGGGTGGCAGATGATAGGCAAGCTAGCGTGACAGATATATTAGCTACTTTTATGGCTTCAAAGAAAAATATCCAGTGCAGTGAAATAATTATCCCTGTAGCTAGAAATTTTGTTCCAGTAATTGGATTTGTTTTTAAGTTTGCCCCAGTTGTAAAAACATATAGAAAAATAAATAGAATGGCTATTGCCATTCTATACCAAACAAGGTTTTGGGAGGGTATAGTTATAAGCGCGCCTAATATTCCGGTGAACCCCCAAATAAAGACGATTAAATGAAGTAGTAAAGTGTTTTTATTTTTTAGAATCATCTAAAACAAAGATATTATAATTTCAAATTTTATGCTAAGTGAGCTTTAAAACAAACTGTTTTCTAAAATCCTTAAAATTTTTCTCGAAAAGAATTTATTTTTTTACATAAAAATCAATTTTTATTTTAGTTATTTTTAACTTTAATTAGTTTAATTTTCAATATAATAATTTTAGTAGCAAAAAAGATTGTGTTTTTATTAAACAATCTTGCTTTTCAATTGTCTTTTTATGTAACGAATATGTTTTCTGTCAAAACGAAAACGAATAGTACATAATAAAAACAAATAAAATAAAAAGTAAATAAATTTATTCTGAAATTCGAACAAAATTTAACGACCATGCATATAGGAAAAAAAATAAAACTTCTTCGTCATCTTAATGGTATGAATCAAGAAGAATTGTCTCAAAAGATTGGTAAAACAAGAGCTTTAATTTCTCATATCGAACAAACAGGAAAAGTTCATCATGAAACCCTATTGACGATATTAAGTAATTTTAATATATCTGAAGAAGAGTTCAAAAATTTTCAAGGTAGTGATATAAAAATCGGCAAGGCGAAGGATCAAAAGCTTTTTGAATCGGAGCTATCAGATCTTAAAGAAGAGTTATCCAGATTAAAAAAGGAAAATGACATTTTGAAGGATCTTGTTGAGTCGCAAAAGGAAATTGTGAATTTATTAAAAGATAGGTCAAAAAAATAAACTTTATAGTTTCCCCGCCAAAAAGCAGTTGTATTTGTATTTCTTAAGGTTTCCTTTTAAGTCATACACAGAAAAAAACATAATATATGATCCAATGGGAGATTTCTCATTGGATTCGTTTATGCCGTCCCAGCTAAAAGTTCCTTTTGTGCCCAGTAATTCGTTTTTCAAAAGAAATTTAATTACTTGGCCATTTTCATTGTAGACAGCCGCATTTGCAATGTTTCCTGAGTTTTCAAAGATATAATTGATATTGATTATATCATTATTGCCATCATTATCAGGCGAAAATAATATTGGGTCAATAGATATATTATTCTTTGATTCGGCCGAATTTGAGTATTGAGAATTTCGGTAAGCAGGTGTTGCAAATCCATTAGTTTGGCCTGAGGAATGCCAGTTTGAGATATCATTTGTTAGTCTGTTAGGATTAATTCTTTCCAGGGAAATCCCCTCAAAACTATTCAGAAGAGGGAATTGCATTTTTTCGGTATAATAAAGTTGATCAATAATTTCCTCGTTAATTTTATTTATAACCACATTGCCTTCAGTATTATTATAGTCAGGCATAGAACTAATTTCAATAAATCCATTTGTGTTTTCAGTATAATAAAAGGTTTTAATGTTATCAGCATCATCAGTCAATACGATGTAATCTTCCGGAAATAACAAATAGCCGGTTGTATCAATACCAGTTGAAGAGGTTATTTCATTGGTATTGGGGTCAATGCCAGAAAGCTGTAGATCTTTTAAATCAATAATTTTTGAAGAGCGATTATATATTTCTACAAAGTCGGCTCCGTTTAATTTTGGGTTAAATAATACTTCGTTAATGATGATATCGCCCGTTTCAGGTTTTTCAGGAAAAGCAAATTTAGCAGTGCTATTTTGTTCCAGAAAATTGCCGGCACAATCTATAATACTATCTTTTATTTTTATTGTATAGATATTACCGGGGAATAATTGATTTGTAAGCTGCAGATTGAAGGAAGAAAAATCTTCATTTGCAGAAATAACTGATACAGGTGAACCAATTTCATGGTCGATGGTGAAATTTGATGGGTGCAATAATGAAATTTTGTTTAGTTTTTCATTGAAATGGAGTTTTAAATTCACTGAATCGATTATTGATGCGCGCAATAGCTGAGGCAGATCGTTGTCATTGTTTATTTCGTTTACCGAATTTGTTTTGCCAGGTGAGCCACCATTTTCATCACAAGAGGCCGTCCAATTGCTTGATCCGGCGCAAACATTATTCGCATCAATTTGCTCGAGTGCCCATCCTCCTTTAATTTTATTTTGGTTTTTATACC
>CANHPJ010000321.1 GCA_947462515.1 Bacteroidota bacterium
CCAATTAATAAATGCTACTTTTCGATTTAATAGAAAATATAAAATGTAGACTTCAAAAAGGCTTGCCGGGAGAGTCTTTTCAATATAAAATGGCTCCAGTTTCACGTCCTAAGTCTGATTTTTATATTAAAAATAAGATTGTGCCCAAAAAAGGGGGTGTTTTAGTTTTGGTTTATGAGTTAAACCAACAAATTTATGTTCTGCTGACTTTAAGAAAAGAATATAATGGAGTACACAGCAAACAGGTTAGTTTTCCCGGCGGGAAGTTCGAAGATGGCGATGGAAATCTATTAAATACTGCTTTGAGAGAGGCAAATGAGGAAGTAGGAATCAAAATTAATCAAGTTGAAATCATTTCTAATCTTACTGATTTATATATTCCTCCAAGCAACTTTTTGGTAAGTCCATACTTAGCTTTTACCTCAAAAAGACCAAGTTTTGAAATTCAAGAAGCGGAGGTAGAGCAATTAATTGAGATCCCACTTAAAGAATTGTTTGATGAAAACAATAAAAGTATTAAAGAAGTCTTATTAAGTGATGGTAATATTATTGAAGTTCCGTGTTATTTGTCACAAGACAATGTAATTTGGGGTGCAACTGCGATGATTATCAGTGAGTTAGAAGAATTGTGTCGGGGGTTTTTAATAAAGTAATCTTACATAAAACCAAAAAAGTGCGTAAATAATTATAATAGAAAATAGAACAATAAAAGTTCCTTTAAAATAAGCTCCGCTTTTTTGTTTGTCCTTGGTGTAGGAAAATATCATTAAAATGATAAAAGCAATAATAAAGAATAAGGCAAACGCTAATTGACCTTTAGAAAACGCCATGTTTTTTTGATTTGTTAAGCTAAATTAACCTAATATATGGCATTTTGCAAAAACCAAAGAAAAAATTACCAATCTATTAGAAATAGCGAAAACTTGGCTTATTTTACATTGGTATTATTTTTTGAATATTAACTTTGCAAATTATAGCAGATTATCTATGTTTAATGCTTTGAAAGTATTTTTGGTGCTTGTTTTTTCTTTCATTTTTGCTGCTTATGTTAAAGCTGGAAAGATAGAGCGTGGGTTTGAATCATTAGCGATGTATGATTACTTTAAAGCAAAAAATCTTTTTGAAGCCTCTTTAAATAAAAGAACCACCTCCGCAGCTTTTGGCCTGAGTAAAATTTTCCTTAATGATAAAAATCCCTTCCATAATTTGGATTCCGCTTATCATTATATTATTAAATCCCAAGATTCTTTCCACAATGATAAGTCGAGAGAAAAGAAAAAACTAGCTAAACTATCTATTGATTCCTTTACAATTTTAGCCTTAAAGGATCAGGTTTGCCTTACTGCATTTGAAAAGGCAGTGCAAGAAAATTCCATAGTTGCCTTGCAGCACTATGTTGATTACTATAAACAGTCTGACGAGTTATTTGCAGCTATAAAGCGGCGTAACAGTTTAGCGTTCCGACTTGCGCACCAAATAGGCTCCTATCAGGCATATGCTGAGTTTTTGGCCTTGTATCCTGATGCAGAAGAGGCTGCAGAAGTAAAAGTGTTGTACGATAAAGTTTTATTTATTTCTCTTACTAAGGACAAAACATTAAAATGTTATACCGATTTCATTGAAAATTATAAGGATAGCCCATATAGATATGAGGCAGAAAACAAGATATATGAAATTGAAACCCGATCAGGTAATATTGATGCTTTCTATAATTTCACAAAAAAATATCCCGAGAACCATAATGTAAAAACGGCCTGGCAAACTATTTATAATTTATTTACGATTGATGCCAGCCCGGAATCCTATGTTGAGTTTGCATTCAAATTTCCGGATTTTCCTTTTAGTGAGCAAGTTGAAAAAGATATGGAGCTGTCCCAGAAGGTTTATTTTAAAGCAGTTAAAAACGAAAAGTGGGGATTTATAAACAAAGACGGAATAGAAGTTGTTTCCTTTCGTTTTGATGGGGTAGGAGAATTTTCTTATGGTCTGGCTGAGGCAGAAATTAATGGGAAGTTTGGATTTATAAATAAACAGGGTCAAGTAGTCGTTGATTTTATTTACGATGAAGTTGAAAAATTTTCCTCCAGATTAACCATCGTGTCAAAAGATAATATGTCTGGATTAATAAACCGCAAGGGTAAGGTGATTCTGCCAATAGAATATGATGATATTTTTAGTTTTGCTGAAGGTTATGCGTTGGTGAAGAAAAATGATCTATACGGCTTTATAAATGAAAATGGAGAGGTCGTGATTCCGTGTAAATTTAATGATGCCACCAATTTTTCTGATGGATTATCAAAAGTTCAGAATAGCGAGGGGTTGTTTGGTTTTATAAACAAAACGGGCTATTATCTTATTCCTCCTGTATATTCATGGGTAGAGCATTTTACAGAGGGCTTAGCTCGTGTTCAAAAAGATGCGAAGTATGGCATGATTAATACTTCAGGCAAACTTATAATTCCTTATGAGTATGATTTTATTGATAAAATGTCTGAAGGTTTGGCCTTGATTTCTTTGAATACGAAGTTTGGGTTTGCAGATAAATTGGGGAATATTGTTGTTCCTATCATATATGACTACACCCCCAGTTTAAATGTTTTGGGTGGATATAATAATGGCTTGGCAAGAGTAGATAAAACTAAAAAGAAAGGATTTATTGATAAAACAGGTAAAATTATAATACCCATAGAGTATGAAGATTTAATGATGTTCTCCGAAGACTTTGCTGGATTTCAGAAAAAAGCCAGGTGGGGGTTTATTGATAGAACCAATAAGGTCATTATTCCAAATGTTTATGAACATGTTTGGGGTTTTTCAGATGGTCTTGCTAGGGTTAAGAAAAATGAAAAAGTTGGCTTTTTAAATAAAAAAGGCACTGTGATTATTTCTCTTGAATTTCAAGATGCCAAAGATTTCATAAATGAAAAAGCTTTGGTAAAGCAAAACGAAAAATGGGGTATAATTAACAATCAAGGTAAGTTTATTTTGCCCTGTGAATATGATCGGGTGGAATTTTTAGATCAAGATATAGTTTATCTTGAAAATGAGAGCAGACTGGCTTATTATGATATTAAGAATA
>CANHPJ010000322.1 GCA_947462515.1 Bacteroidota bacterium
AATAGAGATTGCCGTATCAAAGGGTAAGAAAAACTATGATAAACGCGAAGATCTAAAAGAAAAAGATGCCAAAAGAGAAATTGACAGGGCTATGAAATATTAATGTCCTCACTCCCTACTCTCTTTAAAAACTGAATTGAAAAATATGATTCCTTAAGAATCATATTTGCATGGAATTTGATTGATTTAATTTAAAATCCATTCCATGAAAAAATTGAACGTCTGTAATATATACCCCTTATTAATATTTTTAACAATCATAACTTCCTGTTCCATTATAAGACCCGGGGAGGTTGGATTTAAACAAAGACTCGGGAAAATAAAAGGAGATAGTTTTGCGCAGGGAATTCAATACTTCAATCCAATAACCACCAAGGTTATTAAGATGAATGTAAGAACCAAGGAGGTTTTCAATAGTTTACCACTACCCACCAGGGAGGGTTTAAGTGTTAATACTGAAATTAGTTTACTCTATCATGTCGATCCCAATTCAGCCATAAATGTTTATAATCGATTTGGCCCGAGTTATGAAACAGTAATGGTATTGAGTAACTTTTGGGCAACAGCTAGGGAGATTAGTGCCAGATTTTATGCTACTGAACTTTATGCCACTGAAAGAACAAAGGTTGAAAAAGCAATACTTGAGGAGCTAAGCGCTCATATTTCACAATACGGATTTATTGTTGATGCTGTTTTACTGAAGGACATCATTCTTCCAAAACAAATGGTTCATGCTATTGAAGACAAGGTAACCGCCGAACAGGCTGCTTTGCAAATGCAATTTGTCATTGATAAACAAAAGAAAGAATCGGAGCGATTGGTAATTGAAGCAGAAGGAGTCAAAAAATCTCAACAGATAATTAATCAATCACTTTCTGACAAACTAATACAATATGAACAAATTCAGATGCTAAAAAGCCTGGTTAATTCACCAAATAGTAAAATAATAATTACCGATGGTAAAGCCCCTATGATTATTGGTTCTCAATCGGACAACAGAAATTAACACCCTGATTTAGAAGGACAATGAACAAATAGTAGGCTGAAACACTCTGTACCCCTCATATCATTACTTTTGCATTAAATCAAAGTTTATGAATAAAAAACTGTATTTTATTCAAATTAAAAATCACCAAGAAAAATGGTATTGCCAAGGGGAAACTGTTATATAAATGCAATGTTTGTGGTAGTCAATTTAGAGGTGGGAACCAGATAAATTCTTCAACTATCTGGGATGACTACACCAATGGTAAACAAACCTATTTCCAACTGGCAAAGCAAAATGGTTGTTCAATTAAAAGCCATTCAACGAAAAACAGATTGGCTGCAAAAAAATTATGAAACCTTAGATGCCGGGCATGGAATAATGAGTGTAACTCCAGAAGGTAATTTTGATGCTATCATCTTTTTCGATAAAGTTTACAAACCAAGATATGTGAATAAATTCTAATTATCAATTAAAGAATTACTGCTTTTAACAAGACTTTGCAAGTGAGGCGATCAAGTATTCGAATAATAATAAGTTAGAAATGCATTTTAAAATCTGGCAGCATTTTTAACAAAGTTAACTAATTAGTTAACTTTGTTTTAGTGATTGGAGAAATCATTTTTTTCGGAGAAAATTTAATTGACTTTTAAAAATATCAGGATTCAAAAGTTAAGCTAAAAATTGAATATGATTTGGATTTGGCAAAATTTAAAGGCTTAATACAATAAAGTTCTATAAGAAATAAGAAAATACTAGTAGTATTTATGAGGTGAGAGTTATTACTTGACAAAAAAGTGGTTAAATACAATGTTTTCTAAATGAAGGAATCTTGTTAGTTTTGACGAATGCATTTGTTAAGAAATCACAAAAGACGCCTAAAACCGAAATCAAACTTGCTGAGAATTTAAAAACTGAATATTTAAAACAGAAAGAAGATGAAAAAACAAATCTTAACTCTAATGCTTCTGGCGCTTGGACTATTTTCAAAGGCACAACAAAAAAGTGAAACTTATTACAAAGACTTTTCCCTGACAAAAGCAGTTGATGTAAAAAAAGCAAATTATAAAAAACTGGAAATCAGGGAAACAGATAGTACCGTCAATATTCAAATATTTAATCTCTTAAAAAATTGTATAATTAAAGAAGAGTTTTATAAAAATAACAAGCCAATTGGATTATGGAAAAACTACAATGAAAACTGCTCACTTGAAAGGGAAAGAGACTTTTCAAAATTGATATATTCCAGCAAAGAAGTCGATACCTTATTTAATAATGTTATAAGTGAAAATAATACCGAAAATTATATTAGAGCTCAATATGGCGACAATGAGCATGCGTTTTTAAAGTACTTAGTTTCTAATTTAAAGTATCCAAACGAAGCTATTGAATCCGGAATTAAAGGCACTGTATATCTAAAAATAATTATTAAAGCTGATGGATCAGTAAAAATGTTTTCTATTATAAGTTCCGCTCATCCATTTTTAGATTATGAATCGTGGGAGCTAATTGAAAATATGCCTAAATGGAATCCTGCAAAAAAGGATGGAAAACCAATTGATTCATATTATAATATACCAGTAAAATATTCATTAGAATAAAATGAAATTTTAAGAATAAAAATATTTTTATTCAGCTTTCTTCTTCCTCAATTTTTTTATTTGTAATCATAAGAACACTTCATTTTAGCCTCAGAAAAAATAATCCACTTTTTATTCTCAATAAAAATTTAAAAATTCGTTAATTTATGTAGCCTAAATAAATAAGACCGTTGCAAGGCATATTTTTTATTAACATTTTGATTGTCAATAACTTGAATTTTATTTGTTAGTTGTTTTTGTAATTTTTACTTAACCTTAAGTATGAAAACAGAACAGAAATTAGGCTTTGCTGACTTTATGGTTGAAAAGCGCAAGATCAAACAAGAATTTTTCAATCAGGTTAATCTTATGGTTGATTGGAGATTAGTTTCAGATATCATCAATAAGAATTATCAGAGAGGTAACAGTGCAGTTGGACGACCTTCATACGATGGTTTGATTTTTTTCAATATGTCTCTGCTTCA
>CANHPJ010000323.1 GCA_947462515.1 Bacteroidota bacterium
GTAACCCATAAAAAATTATTCAGAGTTTTTGATGTAAAACTACTGTCATCAGAAATAATAATCAGTGGAAAACCATTTAGTGATTCTCTTTGATCGGATAAATATGCTCCAAGTTTTTCTATAGACTTAGCTTCCGTGTTTTCATCTTGATATTTAATGCCGGTAATGAATAATATTCCGGGGAAGAGAATTTTAGGATTGCTGAATTCTGAGGTCAATTTAAAGTCTTCGGAAATAGTATTGCTTAAACTTCGTTTTTTGTCACCTGCCGCCGCAATCACAACCTTCGAGCCTGTGTTTAATCCGGTACCCGAATAATCTAGGGTATCCATTGTAGTTTGTGTATAAAAATGCAAATCCCTGTTCCAGTCAACTCGCTCCAGCAAATGTTGAAAATATGCCTCAATGTCGTGTGTTTTTATATTGGGATTGTCTTCTTTGCAAGTAATGAAAAGGTATTTTGCCAACGACATTTGTCCAAAGCCTAATATGTGATTGGCGATGGTCAGTATTTCCTGTGGGTGTCTGTTTTTTAAATATGGAGTATAACGTTCACTGCCAATGGCAAGTAGCAGCGGATGTACTCCAGCTGCATCAACTGCGTTAACTTCATGCAGACCGGGTATTTCTTTTGGAATTATGCTACCTGTAATTTCGTGAATCAAATCTCCAAAGCTGGTGTCTTCTTGTGGCGGCCTGCCAACTACCGTAAAAGGCCAAATAGCATTTTTTTTAGCATAAACTTTGTGCACCCGCATCAAAGGGAAATCATGCGTCAAGCTATAATATCCCAAATGATCACCAAAAGGCCCTTCAGGTTTATTTTCGTTTGGATATACTTCTCCGGTAATTATAAAATCAGCATCCGATGAAATCAAAAAATCATCATCTCTAAAGTATCTGAATCTTTTTCCACCCAAAATGCCTGCAAATGTCAATTCCGACATTCCTTCAGGCAGTGGCATAACAGCACTGAAAGTATGCGATGGTGGGCCGCCAACGAAAATACTTACTTTTAAAGGCTGATTTATTTTGTTTGCTTTGGTTTGGTGAACTCCTATTCCACGGTGCAGTTGATAGTGCAATCCAATCTCTTTGTTTTTGATATAATCATTTCCTGAAAGTTGAATTCGATACATGCCCAGGTTTGAATTTAAAATTCCAGGTTTTTCTATATCTTCTGTAAATACCTGTGGAAGGGTAATAAATGCCCCTCCATCTTGAGGCCAGCATTTTAATTGAGGTAAATCACTAATGTTTATTTGTTTGAAATCGTTGGCAGAGCCGGATTTTTTTGGAAGTGCATTAATAGCTTTTAAGGAGGCACCTGCATATTTTAAAGGCTGCTTGAGTGCTAACAGTGGATTTTCTTTCAGAGCGATTAAATCCGAAATAGTATCTAGTGTATCTCTGAAGATAAATTTACTTCGTTCCAGAGACCCAAAAAGATTGGAAACAGATTTATAATTGCAGTTTTTAATGTTTTCGAATAAAATAGCAGGGCCGTTTGCTTCATAAACTCTTAAATGTATTGCCGCCATTTCAAGGTTCGAGTCAACCTGCTCTGTTATTCGTATTAATTTTTTATGTTTTTCTAAATCTTTTACACACTCATTTAAATTGCTATACCCCATATTTCTTGATTTTTTATCTTAATTAAGGATTATGATATGGTAGAAGATTTTTTTCGTAGGCCTTAGTTAATTTGTCTTTGTCTAACTGCCTCATAAAGCATTATGCCACAAGCTACTGAAACATTTAGAGAACCTATTTCGCCCATTAAAGGGATTTTACCTTTGAAGTCAGATTTTTTTAAGTATTCAGGTGAAATCCCATCTTCCTCCGAGCCCATAATGATTGCCGTAGGGGCATTATAGTCTATGTTATAATAATAGTCATTTGTTTTTTCGGTGCAGGCAACAATTTGAATCCCACTTTCCTTTAGGAAATCGATGGTGTTTTTAAGGTTTTCTTCTCTGCAAACAGGGATTTTAAACAAGGCACCAGCTGATGTTTTAAGCGCATCGGAATTAATTTGTGCGGCGCCTCTTGTTGGAACAATAATTGCGTTTACTCCGGAGCATTCAGCAGTTCGGGTAATAGCACCGAAGTTTCTGATGTCGGTAATGCGGTCAAGTATAAGGATGAGGGGGGTTTTTCCCTGTTCGAATAAGGTGGGTATTATACTTTCAATTTCGTGAAAAGCAATTGGGGATACAAATGCAATTATACCCTGATGATTTTTACCCGTTATTCTGTTTAGTTTTTCAATTGGAACATATTGTGTAGGGATTTTATATTCTTTAATTAAACGGTTTAATTCGCCAAAAAGCTCTCCATTTATACCTGTTTGAATTAAAATTTTTTCTACTTCTTTTCCTGATTTAATTGCTTCAATTGTTGGTCTTATGCCAAATATATAATCTGAAGTGTCTTTTTTTTCGTTATGGTACATTGGTGATTTATTTATACATAATTTATTGGGGTCTAAATTACAAATTATAAATCTTGAACAGTAAATTATTTGAAATATAAAGCAGAATATCTGTTTGAATTTGTTTTAATTCAAATCTCTTGCAAAATTAAAATCAGTATACTCTTCCCTGTCTCCAAATATCGACTGCCTGATACCAATTATTGCTATAAACGGGGCTTCTGTCTAATGAGAAATCGTTATCGGTAAATGGGTTTTCTAATTTCAGGAAAGTAAAATTTAGTGACATAAGGTTGTTTTCTTCGCCGTAGATCCATATTTCTGAATTTTGGTATTTATAAACTATATCCGGTGAACCGAATATTGTGAAAATTATGCCCCGATCAGATTTCCAACCTTCCAAGTAGGACGAGAAATATTCGTTGGCTTCTTTGATTCTATTATAATAAATTCTGATTAATTCTTTTGCTCTTTCTTGATTACCGCCTAACTGAAGCCAAAATTTATCAACGGCTTCCTTTTCATTTGCAGCACGTTGTAACTTTTCAAATTCTTCTTTATTTGTAATATAAATCAAAGGTGAAATCAAGTCTTTTGGTGATTTTGA
>CANHPJ010000324.1 GCA_947462515.1 Bacteroidota bacterium
ATAAATAAAAATAGTGCCTAAAATGGCCAGTGTCATTCCAAAGGCCGCCACTAGATTTCCTTTTCTGGCAGAGTCGGGATGACTAAGCATCTTTAATCCAATAACAAAAGTAACCGAGGCAATAAGGTAGATGATGTCTAAAATATATTTTTCCATGTGATGATTAAGATCTTTTTAATAGTTATTGTTTGGATTTATTTTTTAGGTTTTTTCTTGAACATTTCCAGCATCCTGTCGGTAACCACGAATCCACCAACAACATTTAAAGTACCCAATACCACTGCTATAAAACCAAGAGCCAGAGAAAGGTAGGCATCAGGTTTACTGTTTAACATGACTATAATGGCTCCAATAATTACAACACCATGTATAGCGTTTGCCCCCGACATAAGTGGGGTATGCAATACAGAAGGAACTTTTCCTATTACTTCTATTCCAACAAATATGGATAAGATAATAATATATAACATTTGTATGTTTTCACTGATAAAACTTAATAAGCCAGTCATAAAATATAATTAGATGTTTTTAAAATGAATTAGAATTTACTAAGCTAGAACTTCTTTTTTAACGCTGGGGTGTAAAACAGCACCTTTGTGGGTAATGAGTGACCCTTTAGTGATTTCTTCTTCCATTTCCCATTTAAAGCCTTCTTTTGTAGCAAGGTGAATTAAAAAGGTACAGATGTTTTTGGAGTATAACTCGCTTGCGTTCAGTGGCAATAGACTAGGCAGGTTAGATTCGCCAACTATTGTAACACCATGTTTAACAACGGTTTGGTTTAGCTCACTTAATACGCAGTTTCCACCATTTTCTACAGCCATATCAAGTATTACAGAACCTAATTTCATGCTTTTAACCATTTCTTCGGTTATTAGCACAGGAGCTTTTTTTCCTGGTATTAATGCAGTAGTAATTATGATGTCAGCCGCAGCAGCATGTTTTGCAATAAGCTCCTGTTGTTTTTTAAGGAAGTCTTCAGAAACTCCTTTAACATATCCCCCCTCCATTTTTACAGAGTTATCGCCGGCTACCTCAATAAATTTTCCACCCAGAGATTGCACCTGTTCCTTAGTCTCTGGTCTTATGTCAGATACTTCAACAATTGCGCCAAGGCGTTTTGCAGTGGCAATGGCTTGTAAACCTGCAACACCGGCGCCCATAATAAGCACTTTTGCAGGCTTAATGGTTCCAGCAGCAGTCATTAGTAAAGGAAATATTTTTCCTAGCTCGTTGGCAGCAAGAATAACCGATTTATAGCCGGCTAGGTTGGCTTGAGAACTCAAGGCATCCATTTTTTGAGCTTTTGAGATACGCGGAATAGCATCTACAGAAAAAGAGGTGATGTGGTTTTTTACGCAAACCTCAACCAATTCAGGGTTGGTGGCAGCGAACATAAAAGACATCAATACTGAATCTTTTTTCATCAAGGCAGCTTCCTCAGGCAATGGTGGATTAACCTTTAAAACTACATCAGCTTGCGAATATAATTCTGTTTTATCATTCACTAAGGTAGCACCGGCAGTGGTATATGCCTCATCGGTAAAATATGATTTTAAACCGGCTCCTGTTTCTATTATGCATGAAAACCCTTTTGCTGAAAGCTCCTTAACGCCTTCTGGCGAAAGTGCAACTCGGTTTTCTTTAAATTTTGTTTCTTTAGGGACTGCTATTTTCAAAATACTTCTTTTTAAAAGTGTTAAGCAAATGATTTTAAACAACAAAAATAGAAAACTATTTAAATTAAATGATACAATTAAACGTTTTTAAGCTTTCTACATTTTTTATTTAAGTTAATGGCTTCCCAATTGAAATTTTTTGACATTATTTTTTTAATTAAACATGAAGTAAAATTGTTTTTGTTTTTCCCTTTTGATATAAAAATTAAATTTGTTGCGGTTTTCAATAAAAGACTTGATTTTTTTTCACGTTTTATCTAAAAACCCAAACAGTATAATGAAATAAAAAAGATATATGCAAAAGAAAATAATGCTTCTAGGGTCAGGTGAATTAGGCAAGGAATTTACCATAGCAGCTCAAAGATTAGGACAATATATTATTGCCGTTGACTCCTATAACAATGCACCTGCGCAGCAGGTAGCTCATGAGAGAGAAGTGATTGATATGTTGAATGGAGAAGAGCTTTCAAGAATTGTCGAGAAGCATCAACCGGATATTATTGTCCCTGAAATAGAAGCCATTAGGACCGAAAAGTTTTATGATTTTGAAGCTAAAGGAATACAGGTGGTGCCAAGCGCCAAAGCCGCCAACTTTACTATGAATAGAAAAGCTATTCGTGATTTAGCCGCTAAGGAACTTGGTTTAAGAACAGCGAGGTACGAGTATGCAACCAGTTTGGAAGAATTGAAAAGCTCAGTTGCAAAGATAGGGATTCCCTGTGTGGTAAAGCCTTTGATGTCATCATCAGGTAAAGGACAGTCATATATAAAAACAGAAGCAGATATAGAAAAAGCCTGGAAATATGCCGTAGAAGGCGGCAGAGGTGATTATGTAGAGGTTATTGTGGAGGCTTTTGTTAAGTTTAATTCCGAAATTACATTACTTACTGTTACTCAAAAAAATGGAGAAACCTTGTTTTGCCCTCCAATAGGGCATAGACAAGAAAGAGGCGATTACCAAGAAAGCTGGCAACCTGCCTTTGTAAAGCCGGAACATTTAAAAGAAGCCCAGGAGATGGCTAAAAAGGTAACCAAGGCTTTAAGTGGTGCAGGCTTGTGGGGTGTAGAATATTTCTTGGCCGACGAAGGTGTTTATTTTTCTGAATTATCGCCTCGCCCCCACGATACGGGCATGGTAACTCTTGCCGGAACGCAAAATTTTAATGAGTTTGAATTGCATTTAAGAGCTGTTTTAGGTCTGCCAATTGCCGAAATTACCTTGGAGAGAGCAGGCGCAAGCGCTGTTATATCGGCAAGCAAGGATAGCCAAAAACCTGTTTTTACAGGCCTTGAACAGGCAGCCAATTATGTAAAAAGTGATTTTAAATTATTTGGTAAACCTTTTTCCAGGCCATACCG
>CANHPJ010000325.1 GCA_947462515.1 Bacteroidota bacterium
ACCCATAAATAAGATATTATATTATTAACCTGCAAGAGATTAAAAACTTCGGCACTAATCAATAAATCATTAAAAAACCTCAATGGGCTATGTTCTAAAGGTCTTTTACTGTCACTAATTATTTGATAGGAAAAGCCAATATCTACCCTCCTGTATGATGGCATTCTATACACTGCCTGATATCTTAAATGTGTTGGAGGGCCAAAAGGCATGCCACTGCCGTATTGGAAATTCATGTGCATTTTAAAGTCAGGTAACATTGGCAAGTAATCTTGAAAAAACAAGCCAAATGTAATCCTCTGATCAGAAGGACGATAAATGTTTCCCGGCTCAATCTTAGTGCTATCAGTGGCAAGTGCATCAAAAGTTATTCCCTTAATGATTTTTTCACCCGAAGCATTGTAGTAATTATAGTAATAGTCGTTTATGATATTTTCCTGTGTCTGCATAAGGGAGAGACTGGCCCAAGATTCAGTTCCCTTAACAAATTCGCCGTTAACCTTAAAGTCAATTCCGGTTGCATATCCGGTTGCATTATTGTTTGCAAAATATCTAATTCTCACATTATCAATTTCATAGGGTATTAAATTGGTGATGTGTTTGTAATAAATTTCAGAGGTAAATTTAAATGGCCTATTCCAGGCATTAAAGTTAAGGTCGCTGCCTAGGACAAATTGCAGTGAATTTTGGGCTTTTACATTTGTATTTATTTTGCCGTCAAATCCCCTAAGCTCTCTGTAAAATGGCGGCTGACTGTAATAACCAGCGGCGGCCTTAAATAAAACATCTTTTTTCCAATTTGGTTTAAGAGCAAAATTTAATCTCGGACTAATAACCAACTGTTTGTTTATGTCCCAATAATTGGCGCGCGCACCATAGGTAAAAGAATATTCGGTTGAATCGCCCCAGTTCAGTGTATTTTGAGCATAAGTAGAATAGCGGTACGAATTGAGGTCAATTTTGGTTTTAAGCACATCTTGAAGCAGTATTTCATTCTTATTAAATTGAGATTGTGGGATAGAAAAGCCCGATGAATCAATCATAGTCCATATGTTCAACTTATCGTTGACTGTTTCTTGCTGTATTTTTGCTCCCCAAACCATATTTTGATTACCAAAGGCATAATATCCTTTATGCTCCAGGTTATAAATGCCTGCTTTAAGCCAGTTTCTGGAATGATTCAAATAAGTACCTATACCCCTATTAAAAGCCACCTGACCGAAATCATCTGCTCCCAGATCCTTTACCAGCTCATCGAGGCGATACTCTCCCTGAATGTCGAAATTTTCTTTTTCATTGGTGTTAAAAACAGATGAAATTAATTTTAGGGTTAAATTTTTATTGGGCCTGTAAATACCGGAAATGGCACCCATTTTTGTATTGAACTGATCAATTTCCTGCCCATCGAAATAAACCGTCAGCCTGAGGGCTTCGTTGACATGACCAAATTCCGTTTGCCGGGTTTGGGGAATCATCTGATATTTATTTTGAGATATGTTTCCCAAAAAGTTAAGTTCTATTTTTTCGGTTACATCATAAGTTAAAAAAGTTTGAACATCATAAAAAGAAGGTTTGTATTCCCCTTTTGTTTCCATTGCCCCCAAGAGGTATTGATTGGATTTTTGTCGAGCGCCCAACTGATAGGAAAAACGATGATTCTTGTTAGTTCCTTCGGTATGAAAAGTAGCACCCAAAAGATTTACGTTGGCCGTTGCATTAAATTCATCGGGTTTTCTATATTTTATATCGAGCACCGAAGACATCTTATCACCATATTTGGCTTCAAAGCCGCCGGCAGAAAATAAAATGGAAGACACCATATCAGAATTTACAAAGCTTAGTCCCTCCTGCTGTCCTGAACGAACCAGATATGGCCTATAAATCTCAATATCATTAACATAAATTAGATTTTCATCGTAATTACCACCCCTTACGGCATATTGAGAACTTAATTCATTATTTGAAGTAACTCCGGGAAGGGTTTTTAAAATAGCTTCAACTCCACTGGAGGCACTGGGTAAAATACTTATGGTTTTGGGATCAATTCTATGTATTTGCTCCGACCTGGTTCTTTTATCCTCCACCCTAATCTCGGTAATTAAGTTCGACTTAAGAACTAGAGTTTTATTGTAGTTAACTACCTGTCCATGAGGAATAAAAAAATTATTTTTTTCAGTTTGGTAGCCAAGGAATGAAATCACCAACACTATGTTTTGATTAGAGGGAACGCTAATCTCATAGAATCCATCTTTATTGGAAAAAACACCTCCGGGCAATCCAAGAGCAGAAACAGAAGCAGATTCAATTGGCTTATTTGAAGCATCTTTAATGAAGCCATTTATTGTTGCCTTTTCTTGAGCATATAAAGACATGCGGAAACCACAAAAAACAAAAAGACATGCAACAATAATATTTCTAAAGCAATTCATTGATGGCTTAACGCAATTATTCGTTTTTTATTTTCAAATCACCTGCTTTCCATGCCTTTATAAAATTAGACCAGGCAATGGGGTTCATTAAATTTATTGGAGGCGCCTGACCGGCATAGTATAATTTACTTTGAATTTGCTGCATTTGATATTTATAATTTACACTGCCATCCATAGGCATGGAGGCCACACGCTGTTTCATTTCAGAAAGGGCTAAATTTTTATCTGCCCTTTGAAGGTCATCATCGGCAATATTAAGGTTTAGGAATGCTGCCTTGAATTCTTCCTTACTTGGCCAAGGATAAATTAATACCTCACGAAGCATCACTGTGTCATTTTTAAGAACCTGAATTAAAGAATAACGATTAGTGCTTAAGGTGTCTGGAATAACAAAATAAGATTTTTTATAGCCTATACTGGAAAACTCTATAGTATCATTTTTTTCGGCTACAAAAGAGAAAAACCCATAATAATCACTTATTGTACCGCGCTTGCTGTGGTGTATTAATACATGAGCAAAAGGAATGGGATAGAGACTATCTGATTCTAAAACCATACCGGAAAATTGAATCAGATTATTATTATTATTCTGTGCCTTTA
>CANHPJ010000326.1 GCA_947462515.1 Bacteroidota bacterium
AATAAAAAAAGGGATTCCGATTTTTACATCGAAATCCCCATTTGGGTGGGCCCTGTTGGAATCGAACCAACCACCCACAGATTATGAGTCTGTTGCTCTAACCGAATGAGCTAAGGGCCCTTATTTACATTTGGCATAAATATTAAATGTAAATGGGAGACAAAAGTATATATTTGTAACAAATAAAACAAATAGAATTTTAAACTTGTTTTAAATTAATTATGGAAATAGATTTAAAAAAGTACCGGAACATTATTTTCGACCTTGGTGGGGTGATTCTGAACATCGACTATAACCTTACTGTTGATGCTTTTAAGAAACTCGGCTTGAGTGACTTTAGTAAATTTTACTCGCAGGCAAATCAATCCAACTTATTTGACAACTATGAGATAGGAAAAATTTCTTCAGAAAAATTTATAGAAGAACTGCAACATGTTGTAGGCAAAAATATTTCTAAGCAATCTATCATGGAAGCATGGAACAGCATGCTGCTTGATTTGCCTAAGGAGCGCATTGAGCTGTTAACAAGCCTTAAAACAAAATATAAAACCTACTTACTTAGCAATACCAACGAAATTCACAAAATTGCCTATTGCAATTATTTAAAAAACACCTATCAGTTTAACGATTTCAGTACTTTTTTTGAAAAGCAGTATTTATCATTCGAAATTGGAATGAGAAAACCTAATAAAGAAATCTTTGAATTTGTAATTAATGAAAACCAACTAAAAAAAGAAGAGACATTATTTATTGACGACTCCATTCAGCACATTATAGGAGCCAGAGAAACGGGAATCGACGCATTTCATATAAGTAGTGGATTAACTATTCTAGACCTCTTTAAATAGCCTTAAAAGCTATTTAATTTCTTGACAGAGCTCAATCAATACACCATTAGTATTTTTAGGATGAAGAAAACAAATCATCTTGTTATCTGCTCCCCTTGAAGGAATATCACTTATGAATTGCAAACCGGCTAACTTAAGTCTTTCAATCTCATTATTTATATCCTCAACTTCAAAGGCAATATGATGAATTCCCTCCCCTCTTTTCTCTATAAACTTACTGATGGGACTTTCTGGATTTGTTGCTTCCAATAGTTCTATTTTACTTTCACCCAATTGAAAAAATGAAGTAAATACACCTTGGCTTTCAACAGTTTCTTTTTTATAGGAGTTGTTATTAAATATAAGGGAGAAAAGCTTGTCTGAATCGGCAATGCTTTTAACTGCAATACCGATATGTTCTATTTTAAGCATGGGATTGGAATCTAAAGGACAAAAAAATAAGGCTTAAAGCCTTATTTTTTTATGAACTGATCTGTTTTGTTGTCGAAGTTGATATAATAAATCCCCTTACTAAGATTATTGACACTTACTTTGGAACCAAATCCTTTTTTGACAATATTACCATAACTGTCATATATCTCATACATTGTTTCAGCAGGTTTTTCATTGGCAGTAAAAAATATTTCGTCTTTTACTTTTTGAGGACTAAAGCTAACCTCTGGAGACATTGATTTGTATTTTGCCGGGAGCGAATATCTTGGTTTTGAAGTATAATCAATTTGCTTTACTCTAAACTGATTATCGGCAGTGTGAGGACTCACTTTAAAAGAATAAGAATTTTGCTCTGCAGTACCTTTTCCTTCAACTTCTCCAACAGCTACCCATTTATTCCATCTGAACTGCTCTACCACATAGGGTAATTTTCCTGATTCAGATTTAGCTACCCAATTTAAAACACCATCTTTATCTATTTTAATTGAAACAACTTCAAAAGTACTTTTTGGTTTAAGAGCTACTGCATTTAAAACTTTAGGTTTACAATCTTCTTTGTGGAATATTTTAACTTCTACTTTTGCTCCAATGGCGAATTTAAACGCTGTTAAATCTACTTCAAAAGCACTTGAATTGATCTCATCGGTGGTAACTTGGTTATTAACTCTAACTTCATAAACACAAAAACCAACGCCAGAACTAGCAAATTGGTTTTGAACATAGAGATTTTTGCCTTGATAGTTTCCTTCTATTATAAGAACTCCGTTTGCAAACAAGCTTAAAGCTGTCGAAAACAAGAGAACCAGTGAGAAAAGTATTTTTTTCATATATTAAGTATCCTGAGGTAATTCTATTCTTTTTTAAAAATTTAATGCTAAATACATTAAAACCAAAAATACAAAAAATCTAATCTAAAAATAAAAAGATTAAAAGTATTTAAATCGGTTTTGTGATTTTTTATTTTTTAAAAGCAAATGTAATAATTTTTTTTGTTTATCTACTGCAGTGAAATTTACTTTTCATAAAGTTTTATTCAATTTGAATGGATTCAGGTTAAACAATTTGCCTATCGAATACAAAATCATCAAACATGTCGATTATTTAATCATACCAACTCTTTTTTCAGGCTAAAAATTCAAAAAAAAGCTAGATAAAGGCAAGATAATTCTAGCTCGAAGAAAATCTTTCGAGGCGCTTATTTCGCTTTTTTATAATCCATCTTCATTTTATCAAAAGAATTATCTTGAATAACGCCTACAGCTTTAATATACGCATCATTCATATCGTTTATTATTTCAAAATATGCAGATGTCTGCCAATAATTTCTTGCGATTAAGGCTTTAATCTGCGCCTCTATGATTTTCCTGGAGAGGGCAAAACCGGTTGAATCTTCTTTTACACCCTCCGAAACCCCAAAGGCAACGAATTTTTTCATCAGCGAATCATCTGTTTTAAAACGCTCTTTGAATTCTTTCATAGTCGGATACAATTCCAAAATAGACTTTCTGTTCTCATCTAAATAATTATATACAAATTGATTTATTACATTTTTACGAAACAAATCGGTATAATACTCAGAATTCATGCTAGTGTCAAGCGGAATGAAAATATCCGGCATTATGCCTCCGCCTCCATACACAACCCTTTTATTGGTTGTGTAAAACTTTAGTGAATCAGGCATGTGAATACTATCTGGATTTGTGAACTCTCCATGTTTAAACCGCTTTTGAAGATCTTCGTTATATGCA
>CANHPJ010000327.1 GCA_947462515.1 Bacteroidota bacterium
GGCCGCAACATTGTTAATCGGCCCATAAAAAAAACCTCGGGTTATTCTCCAGTTTGCTCAAATCCTTTGTAAAAAGTATCATTCCTGCATCAATAAGCGGAATTATTCCAAGGCCTCCTCCCAAAGTTAAGGTATAAGCTACCGGAACAACTGGTTTTGTGCCGAGATACAAGCGATGCACCCCAAAAGGCCCGAGCAATAGAGTTAAGGCAAATGCAGTAAATCGTTTATTTTCCTGATAGGAAACTCCCAACTTATTAATTAATACTTGTTTTAATTTGAAATTATTGGGGGAAACTTTCTCCGGAACAAACTCATATTCATTTCCGGCTTCATCTACAATAAAAAAAGCTTCAGCAACAACAGGAAGATTTCCCTTTGTTACTGAAGCTGATAAAAGCAACACATGAAAGACAAATAATATTTTAAGAAATGCCTTCATGTTTTATAATAAAATTATTTTGCAGCAGCGTATCTTCTAGATACCTCTGTCCAGTTAACCACATTCCAAAATGCAGAAATATAATCTGGTCTTCTGTTTTGGTAGTGCAAATAATATGCGTGTTCCCAAACATCCATACCTAATATTGGTGTTCCCTTTACTTCTGCAAGATCCATAAGGGCAACATCCTGGTTTGGTGTTGAAGTTACCACCAATTTACCATCATGAACCAATAACCAAGCCCAACCTGATCCAAAACGTGTAGCGCCGGCTTTAGCAAATTCTTCTTTAAAAGCAACGAAAGAACCAAAAGCAGTGTTTATTGCTGTCGCAAGTTCACCTGTAGGTTCTCCTCCTCCATTTGGTGACATAACTTCCCAAAATAATGAGTGGTTATAATGCCCACCACCATTGTTTCTTATTGCCGGTGAATGTTTTGATACGTTTTTTAAAATTTCTTCCATGGACATTTTTTCTAAATCTGTTCCTGCAATAGCAGCATTCAAATTATTGATATATGCCTGATGATGTTTTGTATGGTGAATTTCCATGGTGCGAGCATCAATATGTGGCTCTAATGCATTGTAAGCGTAAGGTAATTTAGGTAATTCAAAAGCCATGATTATTTATTTTTTTAGTTTAACATTTTTCTGATTAACGATTGCAAATATAACAATTGTTTTATTGTTTGGCAGGAGCGATTGTTAATTTTAGTTATTCAAAACTTGCTATTTAGAGGTAAAAAATCCAAAAAAAGGTATTCTTAATTACTATATAATGAGCTTGCGTTTTTTTCCTAAATTTACCTTCGCTTTAATCAAAGAAAACTATCTTATATTATGAATTCCTCTTTTGCTTCAACAAATAAATATTGCAATAGCCTTACCGAATATTCAAGATATAAAACAAGAATTGTTAAGATTGGTGATTTGGAACTTGGTGGTGAAAACCCAATTCGCATTCAATCCATGACTACTACCGATACCATGAATACGATGGCCACGGTTGAACAATCTATACGAATGATTGAGGCAGGCTGCGAACTGGTTAGAATAACTGCTCCGAGCATCAACGAAGCGCAAAACTTGTTGAACATAAAAAATGAACTGCGTAAAAGGGGATATAATACCCCGCTTGTTGCGGACATACATTTTACCCCTAATGCCGCTGAACTGGCTGCTAAAATAGTTGAAAAAGTAAGGGTTAACCCGGGTAATTACGCAGACAAGAAAAAATTTGAAAACATAGATTATTCTGAACACAGTTATGAAGCTGAATTAGAGCGGATAAGAAAACGTTTTACTCCACTGGTGAAAATTTGCAAAGAACATGGTACTGCCATGAGAATTGGCACCAACCACGGATCTCTATCAGATAGAATTATGAGTCGCTATGGCGATTCTCCCCTTGGCATGGTAGAATCCGCCCTAGAATTTGTGAGAATATGTGAAGAGTTTGACTATCAAAACATTGTTCTTTCTATGAAAGCCAGTAATACCCACGTAATGGTGCAGGCATACCGACTTTTAATCAATAAAATGGAATTGGAAGGAATGAACTACCCGCTTCATTTGGGTGTTACCGAAGCTGGTGAAGGTGAAGATGGACGCATAAAATCGGCAGTTGGAATAGGTACTTTGCTTGAGGATGGAATAGGCGACACCGTTAGGGTTTCGCTTACCGAAGAGCCTGAATTTGAAATACCGGTTGCCAAAACGCTAATATCAAGATATACAGAAAGAAAAAAGCATAAATCCATTGAACCAATTAATGAAAAAATAAATTCTTATTCTCCTTTTGAATATAATAAAAGAATAAGCCATGAAATATTAACTATTGGAGGCTCTAATGTGCCAAGGGTTATTGCTGATTTAAGCCAAAAAACCAACATTACTGCTGCAAGCCTTTTTGCACTCGGATATAATTATTCTGTCCCTATGGATAAATGGAATATAAGCGATTTGGCATGCGACTTTGTCTTTGTTGGCGAAAACAGTATTGAATTCGAAATACCCGGCACATTAGGGATCATCTGTAGTTCGAAAAACTGGATCAAAAACAAAGATAAAAGCAGAATTTATCCTTTGTTTAATGCATTAGAATATAGAGATAGTAACTTAAAATCATCGCTATTGAATTTTGTATTGGTCAGCACGAACCAACTCAATGATGATTTTATTTCACTTATTAAAGCGGATAAAACAATTGCCTTGGTTTTTGAAACCAATAATAATCATGGTTTGGCAGAACAACGAAGCATGTTTTTAAAATTATCAGATTTATCAGTACCGGTTATCATAAAAAGAGATTACAGCGACCTTTCAGATGATCAATTTCAATTGTTTTCTGCTACCGATTTTGGTGGTTTGCTCGTTGATGGATTTGGAGATGGAGTTTGGGCAAACGCAATTAATTCTGGGAGTCTTCAAATGATAAACGCAACCGTATTTGGAACTTTACAGGCCTCCAGAACACGGATCTCTAAAACCGAGTACATTTCCTGTCCATCATGCGGTAGAACACTTTTTGATTTACAGGAAACGACAGCAAAAATCAGAAAAAGAACTGATCAC
>CANHPJ010000328.1 GCA_947462515.1 Bacteroidota bacterium
GTATCGGTTATAGTATAATTATTGCCACCTTTAAAATCAATTTCAGTTTTTATAAAACACGATCCACCTGCCCAGTTAATGTCCGAAAAGCTGCCACTTAAGGCTGATCCTGTGCCTATTTCGATGCTTATCAAACCATTTTCATTTGTTGTTGGAGTTTGGGTTTCTGAATAAACAACATTATAAGCTGGTTTACCCTGTAAAACACTAATTTTCATCCCTACCTGAGATTCTTTTAAAATTTTATTGCTACTATCTGTTATAACGGCCTGGTAGGAGAATTTTTGTGGAGCTTGGGCTGATAAACCTTTAAATACAAGCATTAATAGAAAAACAAAAGAATACTTTTTAATCATAATTACTTGTTTTATATACGCTTATATTAAACTCAAACTATATAAACTATGGAGGAAAACGTCAGGTTATTAAACAAAAGTAAACAAAATTGCCACTGAATTTTAATAAATTATTTCTCAACCAGAAAATGGCTTATTAGGAAAAAAGTTAAAACAGAATAGATAAATAATTTAATTTACTCCAAAACAACCGAGAAATCAACTTTTCTATTTTGGGATCTTATGCTTTCGTTATTAGCATTGGGAATGTTAATGGGCTTTGCATTAGAAGTTTTAAGCCTTTCTTTTTTTATACCACCCAAAACCAAGTTGCTTAATACTGTATTGGCGCGGTTCATAGCTATTTTAGCATCTTTCTTTAATTCCTGCTCATCCGCATGACCCAATATTTCGATGTTTATAGTGGGATTATCCTGTAATAACCTAATTATCAAATTCAAATCAAGTTTAGATTGTTCCGTTATATCTACTTTTCCCTCATCAAAAAATATGCTTTTACTTTCAATAATTTCCTGGGTGTCTACCTCCTCTTCTGTTTCTCCGTTAACCTTACTGTAGACAAATTGCATTTGAGAGTTATTCGCAATTATTTTCATCTTTTTCTCGCATCCGCAGGTTATCCCAACATCGTCAATATCTTTTAAACTCACATCATCAATATAATAATAACCATAGTCGTTTTGGGATCCTTTTATTTTGGAGGGCTTTTTCAACTTCTTAATTTTTGTTTCATCGTTGGGATAAAAATTCCCAATGGTGAAATATTTCTCTCCTCCCTGGGCTTTATATTCTCCGCAAATCAATTCCCACTGGGCATGTTCTGAAAGTATGCGCCCGGGTATATTGCTAATTTGCGGAACCAGCGGCAATGGATCCCAATTTTTGGCACCCACCTTGTCTTGAGAAATATAAACCCCTATTCTATCAATGCCATATTTTGAAAGATCGGATAAACTCACAAAAAATTCAACACAGTATGTTTTGCCCGATTCTAATGGGGAGAGTAGCTCTGCCTGAACATATTCGCGGGTATTGTTTGTTTTTTTACTAAAAAAAATAGCACCGGCATAATTTACACCGGTGCGGGCAATTTGCTCTCCCATTGCATTTTTAGGAGCTCCTATATCTTCTGTATTTGTCTTTTTGCTGAACACGTCAGCGGTGCCATCTGTGGGCGATACCCAAGGCGATGCCTTAAATAGTTCCCCTACATTTTTTGGGGTAGATTTTAATTTTTCAAAACTGGGGTTCGGCACCAGGTTAAGCTGTGCTTGGGCATAAGAAATGCCAAAAATTAAAAATTGTAGTATGATTTTATTATAACTCAATAACTTAAAATCTATATTCCTTAACGGTGTTTATAAAGCATTTAACCTTATCTGGATCAATATCCGGATAAACACCATGTCCTAAATTGGCAATGTGTTTTGATGGGCCAAACGAGGCAAGCATTTTTTTAGTCTCTTTTTCAATGGTCTTATAATCAGCGTATAATATGCAAGGGTCTAAATTTCCCTGAAGCGTTTTTTCTGCTCCAATCAAATTACGCGATTCCCTAACATCCATATTCCAATCTAAACCAATGGTGCGACAGTTTAACTTACCTAAATCTTCGCGCACAAAATAAGCCCCTTTGGCAAATACCGTAACAGGCACCTCGGTAATGGCATCGCAAATTTTTGAAATATACGGCAAGGAAAACTCCCTGTACTGATCAGGACTTAATATACCTGCCCAAGAGTCAAAAATCTGAACCAGATCGGCACCGGCTAATATTTGAGCTTTTAAATAGTTAATGGTACTTAAGGTGATCTTTTCCAATAATTGGTGAGCTGCCTGAGGCTGGGTGTAAAAAAACTTTTTGGCTTTAGAAAAAGTTTTAGACCCATGTCCTTCAATCATATATGAAAAGATGGTCCAAGGAGCACCGGCGAATCCAAGCAGTGGAACCCTGCCGTTTAATTCTTTTTTGGTGAGTCTTATAGCTTCCAACACATAATTCAAATCTTCCTTAGGATCGGCTACCCGAAGATTTTCTATGTCGTGAACATTTTTTACAGTATTTTCAAACCAGGGACCTTTGCTTTCAACCATTTGGTATGGCAAGCCCATGGCTTCGGGAATAACCAGAATATCAGAAAAAATAATTGCGGCATCAACTCCTAAAATATCAACAGGCTGTATGGTAACTTCACAGGCAAATTCTGGTGATTTTACCAATTCAATAAATCCGCCCATTTTAGATCTAACCTCACGATATTCAGGAAGTATCCTTCCTGCCTGACGCATCAACCATACCGGTGTACGCTCTACTTTTTCGCCATTTGCTGCTCTTAATAGCAAATCATTTTTTAGTTCCATGTTGGCAAATTTAACAAAAGAAACGTTAAATCAAGCCTAAAATAGACTTAGATTTCATAGCAATCTTTAAGTTGAAGCTTGATGGAAATAAAAAATAAAAAAACAATAAATTTGAAGTAATTTCGTTTGAAAATTTAATTGAAAAACAAAAATAATAAAGGTGAAAAATTATGATTTATAAATAATTAAACTCCTTATCAACAGAGTGTTAATGTTTATGAATTTTTAAATACAGCCCGGTACTAAACCCATTATCCTTAATGTTTAAATCTGCTTCCTTATTATTATTTATGCTA
>CANHPJ010000329.1 GCA_947462515.1 Bacteroidota bacterium
GATAAAATTGAATCATCCCTGACATTAATAGGTTTTGCGGGTCTTATGGATCCTCCTCGAAAGGAAGCTAAAGCGGCAGTAAATGCCTGTTTAGATGCAGGAATTATTCCTGTGATGATAACAGGAGACCATAAGCTGACTGCCTATGCCATTGCCAAACAATTGGGAATAATATCAAGCAAGGACAATCTGGTACTAGAAGGATTGGATCTCTACAAACTCAGTGAGAATGAGTTTGAACAAATTGTCGAAAATGTCCGAGTATATGCAAGGGTAAATCCCGAACAAAAATTAAAAATTATAAAAGCACTGCAAAAAAAACACCACTATGTTGCTATGACTGGCGATGGAGTAAATGATGCCCCTGCACTTAAAAATGCAGACATAGGAATTGCCATGGGCATTAATGGTACGGAAGTCACCAAGGAAGCTTCTCACATGATTATACTTGATGATAACTTTTCCACCATAATTACAGCGGTAGAACATGGTCGAAGGATATACGATAATATCCTTAAGTTTATTAAATACATCATGACCGGCAACTCAGGAGAAATCTGGGCAATTTTTTTAGCTCCAATCTTTGGTTTGCCTATTCCCTTGCTGCCCATACATATACTTTGGATAAATCTGGTTACCGACGGACTACCAGGTCTGGCGCTTGCTTCCGAGCCCCCGGAATCAAATCTTATGAGACGAAAACCTAGAAATCCAAATCAAAGCATTTTTACCTCGGCAATGATATGGCATATTTTATGGGTTGGATTTTTAATGGGAGCCATAACCATAGCCATGCAGGCTTGGTCTATAAATAAAAACTATGCTCATTGGCAAACAATGGCTTTTACGGTACTATGCTTCAGTCAAATGGGTCATATAATGGCAATACGTTCGGGTAACCGCTCTATCTTTAAAGCTGGTATTTTTTCAAACAAATTGATGTTGGGATCACTCTTGATAACCATCATGCTGCAACTGATGATTATTTATATTCCTTTTTTCAATAAAATATTTAAAACTCAAGCATTAACAGGCTTTGAACTGACAGTAACCATAATTACATCGGCAGTCGTTTTCTGGGCGGTAGAAATTGAAAAATGGATTAAAAGGGTTAAAAAAAATTGAAAAAATCTATTTACTATCTATTTGGAAGCCCCGGGCTTATTGGTTTTATAAGTAAAAGTAGGAATGCCCCTACCAGCAAAAAATCGAATATTATGCCGCTCGAACTTTGTTTTAAAAAAACTTTGATCCATATTTGTTTTTAATGATTAAAAAATCATCCAATGTTCTGGATGAAAATCATATAAACAAATAATACAATCAATATCTAAAGAAATATTAAGCATGAACCCCAAAGTTGATCTGTTTTTAAGCAAAGTGAAAAAGTGGCAACAAGAATTGGAGACATTAAGAAGCATCATCCTCGACTGCCAGCTTACTGAAGAATTGAAATGGGGTGTTCCATGCTATACTTTTAATGATGCAAATGTGGTTTTAATACATGGGTTTAAAGAATACTGTGCCATCGGCTTTTTTAAAGGAGCTCTGCTTCAGGATACTGATGGCATTTTAATTCAACAAGGTGAAAACTCACAATCGGCGCGACAAATAAGATATACCGGAATGGATGAAATAATTGAGAAACAAGCCGTTTTGAAAGCCTATATTTTCGAAGCCATTGAAGTGGAAAAAGCAGGCTTGAAAGTAGACTATAAAAAAACAAGCGAATATAATATTCCACAAGAATTTCAAACCATATTAAATGAAATGCCGGAGTTAAAAACTGCTTTTCAAGCATTAACGCCAGGCAGACAAAGAGCATACCTTCTTTATTTTGCTGATCCAAAACAATCAAAAACCAGAACAGCAAGAGTGGAAAAATACATACAGCAAATTTTAGACGGAAAAGGATTGACAGATTGTACCTGCGGACTTTCAAGGAAGATGCCCTACTGTGATGGATCGCATAAATTTATTAGATAAGAAAAAAATTGACGTAAATCTTAATGCCTTATTTTATTTTTACGCACTTTTGGTTTACTAAATAAAACCTGCTATTAAAAGTGAAGGACTATTTTGAACTACAATACCGAATGATTAACCGCCACCTCAAAGACAGTGGCATTGAACCTTTTTTGGCATATATAATGCTGGTTTTGGGTTTTATTGGGGTCTCAACTTTATTATTTCACAAAACCGAATTTGCAGAATACATCTATGTATTAATTGCATTAACAATCATATTTAAACTTTCGGAAAGCAAAAGAAACGATTTTTTAAAAATTTGTTTCAGTAATCCTAAACTAAAAATTATTAGAATTACAGAAAACCTCTTAATAACATTTCCATTTCAGCTTTTTTTATTGAGTAAGCAATTAATACTGCCTAATCTTGTTCTATTAGCAATATCAATCTCTTTAGCTCTTTTCAATTTTAATACAACATTTAACCCGGTCATTCCTACCCCATTTTATAAAAAGCCTTTTGAATTCGTTGTGGGTTTCAGAAATACTTTTTATCTGATTATACCCACCTATATTCTAACTAGTATTGCTGCTTATGTTGGCAATTTTAATCTTGGAATATTTGCCATGCTTTTTATGTTTTTGCTTTGTTTAAGCTATTATTCAAAACCCGAACATGAATACTATGTTTGGAATTATAACCTAAATTCAAAACACTTTTTGTTCGAGAAGTTAAAAACTGCCTTACTTTTTTCTTTTTGTCTTGTGCTGCCAATAGCTTTATTGCTAGGGGTTTTCTTCATTCAAAAAATAATGATTCTTTTAGCTTTCTTTTTAATTGGTATGTTGTTTCTTACTGCCACGATTTTAAGCAAATATGCTGCATATCCCAGTGAAATCAATATTACCCAAGGAATAATTTTGGCCCTTTGCATATGGTTACAACCATTGCTTATTATTTTAATTCCATATCTTTTTCAAAAATCTAAAATCCAACTAAGCAAATTATTACCATGATTGAAATAAGAAACTTATCTA